>NZ_JBGTFY010000336.1:0-29446 GCF_041747015.1 Nostoc sp. | reverse complement strand
CATTAGTCATTAGTCATTGGTCATTAGTCATTAGTCATTAGTCATTAGTCTATTAATCCTTAACAAAGGACAAAGGATAAATGACAAATGACTAGTTTTTTAAAAGACGTGCAAATTCAGAAAAAGAGTGAACACAAATGTCAATTGTGCTGCTAAAGCAAATAAGTAAAAGATAGTTTTGGGTTTAAAAATCGATAACATCAAACCAACACTTTTGATGTCAATCATTGGCCCAAACACCAGAAATGCCAACAATGAACCGCTACTAAAGGTTGAGGCAAAAGATAAGGCGAAGAAAGAATCGACTGTAGAACAAATTGATACCACTACTGCTAATATCAGCATGACTACAATTGAGGTAATCGGTCCAGCACCCAAACTGAGAATTAATTCACGGGGAGCTAGCACTTGAATAGCAGCAGCGATCGCACTTCCTAAAACCATGACTCCGCCCAATTCCCGCAATTCTTGGATGCTATTATCCACAACTAGGCGCAGTTTATTTGCAAGCGGTTTATTATCAGTCATCGTAGGCGGTATTAAATTAGCATCTATCCGCAGAGGTATACTTGCTCTTCCTCCTAAGATATAAGTCCCAGATTGCAAGATATTTGGTACTGTTGCTTCCTGTTGTACTTGGTAACGATGACCACGGCGTTTGGTTTCAGGCGGCGCGGGTGGATTAAACTTCATATAACGAGCGATCGCAGGTTGGACTATAGGATTTAAGTCCGTTTGAAAACTGAAAACATAGCCGATAATTGTGGCGATCGCTAAAGAAAATACAACTCGTAATACTACTATCTCCGGCTGATCTCGAAATGCTGTCCAAGTTGCCCAAATGACAACTGGGTTAATTGTTGGTGCTGCTAGCAAAAAACCAATTGCTACTGGTGTGGGTACTCCC
Organism: Nostoc sp.; assembly: GCF_041747015.1. Lineage (GTDB taxonomy): Bacteria > Cyanobacteriota > Cyanobacteriia > Cyanobacteriales > Nostocaceae > Nostoc. The sequence continues at coordinate 28,539 of NZ_JBGTFY010000336.1, read as the reverse complement.
TGAATCAGGAACCGCCGCGCTACCGGTACATTCCCGCACTCACACACTGGAAATAAAAAGCCGATCATGCTGCCAACTAAAGCACCCAGCAGCGGATTTTTGGGCATTTTTTCGACTAATTTGCGCTCATCAACAAAAAACAGCAGCAAACTGGAGAGTAAAACCCCAAGAAGTAAAAAAGGCATCGCCTCGACTAGCAGACTTAGAAATAGCGTAAAACCATTGTTCAATTGATTCATGGGCGTCGCAGTCAAAAGCGGTTTTGAGTTTTAGGGTTCTGCCTAGTCATTCATTCTATCGAAATGGGGATCAAAAGCAATTCGAGAAAATTAAACATTATTTAAGTAGCAAGTTATCCGACGTTTCAAATAGCGCTTAAGCGCTGCAAAGCTTTGATTCAGCCGAGATAGTAATTTTTACCTGAGTGCATTTACTGATGATTATTTCTAAGATTGTCTAAGTTTAGAAATTGTTCCCATTCTAGAGGGCAAGTAGCTGCATAGATGATTTTGAATTACCTATGTTTATACTTACAGTAATTTGCTGGATAAGATATTAGCTTGGCTATATTTTCATCAAGGATTTACAGTTCTTTAAGATTTGGGGTAGGCGTAGCCCGTCGCAGACATCGCTCTTGGTTGCTATAGCAATCCGATTTGATTTCTGAAATTATTTGCGTAGGCTGGGAGTGGGGAGTAGGGAAGAAGTCTCTTTGAGTTGTACTGAGTTTGTTCAAAAATCAAATATGAGTCCTATATCATCATTGATTCTGGCTAATTTTGGTGAAATCTGATCTGAGCTTTGGTTGATTTTGTACTACAAAAACTCTAAAAATGCAAGACCAAAGTTTAGCAGATACGGTAAACACTAATAAATCCTCTGTCTAAACATCGCTATCAGGCTACAAAGATGAAATAGCCCTGCCAACCGTGTTGCCTCTACTATGCAAACCCGGACGCGTACTGCAAAGCCGAACCTGTAAACTTTCCACAGGTAAAAGAGGGGTAATATTGATGAATTATATTGACAGTTGGGTTACTTTCTCTGTTTTACCAAGGATTGCCAACCATTGTAAATCCAGCCCAATAATAAGGATGCATAAGTGATTCATCAACGCTGTCAGCAGATAAAGGCAAATTCCCAACTACTCCCAAACCTTGTACTTGACCATCCTTTACGTAAATCTGCCCTTTAACCATAGCTACCTGAGCCTGTCTGAGGGCTTCTGCCTTAATCGGAGCAGTTTTCAAATTCTCATAAAATTTTGTCATCAAGGCTGCTGTACCCGCATCGTTGACCGACCAAAGACTGGCAACACTAGTTTTCACCCCTGCCAACACTGCTAAACCCGCAAACCCAAGCTCAGATTCTTCATCTCCTAAGGCTGTTCTACAAGCACTCAGCACCATCATCTCGACTTGGGGTTCATTCAACCTTAACTGTCGTAACTGGTTCAAGCGTAACTTGTCCTCCCACAACTGAATATAAGAGTTGCTCAAAGCGCCAGTAGTAAAATCAGCATGGGTTGCCATGTGAATAATCCCAAAAGGTTGTTGGCGACGAACAGTTTTGAGATTTTCTAAGGTGGCTTGCTTGTCCAACAATAATTTGCCTTGCCAAAGTTTAGACACCAGTGTTGATAACTCAAGGGGGACTCCTGGTAAAGGTTCTTGTCCCTGAGTACTCTGAGAAACCCCTAGCGCTAAAATTTGAGATTTTCTAATGTCTTTATAAAGAGTGTTAGTCAAGCTGAGACTGGGCATCAAGCCAATACTATATTTTTCTACCAGAAACCCCTTACCATCGTGAAGTGCTGCTACTGGGGTTGAACGTAACCCGATGTCGGGTAGAAAGACTAGATTGTTAATTCCTCTCGTTTGTAAATCTGCCTCTAGTGGTGCAATAATCCAGCGATAAAGTTGTTGAGATGAACGCAAATAACCAGTGCGGCGACGGTTTTGTGGACTAACGATTTGGTCACGAAATTCTTGAGCTACTTGTAGAACTTTGGCTCTGGTCGCTTCTGGGATGCGCTTGCGGATGGGATCACCTTTTCCGGTTACTACCACCAATTCCAGTTCGTCACTAACTTGCTCTGCTACGGTATTCAACAACTGTTTAGTAGCTTTTGTTCCCCCGGAATTTGCTGGTGATTGAATTTCTACAGGGACAAAACTGGTGTAGATAAATGCAGGTTTAGCACCAGTAGCTTCTTCAATTGTGCGAGCAATATCTTTGGCATCATCTAATGTTTTGATTTTAGGAGTGGGGATGCCTAAATGGTCGGCAAAATCATCTGTGAAACCACCTTCGATAGTGCGATCGCGATTAATAACAGGGAGATCAGGTCTAGGGTTAGGATTAGGATTAGGGGGTATAGGGTTGCACTGGAATGTACAGGGGGGTGGATTAGGGGGATCTGGCGGATTAGGAGGATCTGGCGGAGGAGGAGTCTGGCTGACGTTTATTACTACCTGTACAGGTACTGAAGAAGAAACGGGGTAATTTGCATTATCGTCATTTGCACTAATGACGAAAGCATTTACTGTACCAATAGTATCTGCTGGAGGTGTGTACACCAAAGTATCGCTGCTAGATAAAGTAACACCAAGGGTCACGGGAGCGCCATTGACAGTCAAATTTCCCGTATTCACTGCATCAACCCGGATGGAGGTAATGTCAGTGTCAGTATCGGTAACTTGTGCTGCTAGACTGCCAAAGTTCAAAGTCACCGATTGATTAGTTTGAGTATCAGGCAACCGGGAATTAACAGTCAGTTGAGGAGGACTGTTTACAGAACTAATGGTAATCCCTGTGGCAACTTGTACTGTGTCACCATTGCTAGCAACTGGAAAGTTGCCTGTAGAAAGCACAGAATTACCAGTATCGATCGCAGCCGTTGTACCGTTCACAGTAGAGTCGCCCACTGTGAAAGCAGTATTCGTGATTCCTCCGCCATGTTGAATTGCGATCGCGCCGGGAGTGGGAGTTGCGCCATAACCGCTACCACGGGCAATAGTAGAAATGCTGGACTCTCTTTGAGCGTCATTAATAAAACTGCCCGTTAATCTGACAGCACCAGAGCCAGAGGTTCTGATTGTAACTTGACCTCCTGTGCTGTTGCTGCCGTATCCTAAGCCAGATAACGCAATACCCTCAGTTTTAATTGAAGTTATTGAGATGTTACTGGGTGTATTTGTAGTGTTGCTAGATGTATTGATTAAGACTGAACCACCCGTGGCATTGTTGGCGCTGAAAGTAGAAGTAGCCCTGGCGCTAGTGTCAATATTTCCCAGATTAACAGCGCCACTGGTGCTTGTAACATTAATATTGCCGCCTCTAATTGTGCCATAACCTTCTCCTCTAGTGATAATATCACCAGCAGTAATATTGTTCGTTGCAGACAAGGTGACATTAGCACCACTGCCATTAGGAATAAATTGACCTCCGTCGTCGATAAAAAAGCTGCTAGTATTAATGATTCCTAAAGACAGACTGGCTCCTGAAATGGTGATATCCCTGCCATTAGTCCTGATGGTGTCGCCTATCCCCATCGTAAAAGCACCTACACCATTACTATCTGCGTCTGCGGTAAAGGCGATCGCTCCGCCACCATTATTAACAAAATTCAACGATACGCCATTAGCGATCGTAATATTATTGATCGCTTCCAAAGTAACAGCAGCATTCTGATTTTCTAAGGCGTTTTTGGAAATTGTGAAAGTTGCTGGTAAATCGTTTTGAAAGATATCAGGCAGAAAGATATCTTCAGGTGTATCTTGAGGTGGGTTAGTACCATCTACGATGTTGATATCGGTTGGGTCTAGCAACAAGTTACCAACAATACCATTTTGGGCATTTAGGTCAGTATTACCCTGGTAAATCAGGTTTTTCTTACCCGACACTTCTACAAAACCACCATTGCCGGAGTTAAGACCACCACGAGCGGTAATATTGCCAAAAAATACCGTTGTATTGTCGCCCCAAACAATTACCCGACCACCATTACCATTCAAATTGCTATCGGCTGCAATGACGGAGTTGGAATTAATATAAGTTTGCTCTGCATTGGGTAAAGTCCCCTTACCTTGATAATCACCGCCAATTAGTACCGTGCCGCCGCCATTGCTTCCAGAGGCGTTAATATTGGCATCAATCACCCCGACTCGTTTACCCAAAGCAATTACTGTACCGCCTGTTTGACTCGATACATCCACGTTGCCAGAAACAATGGTTGTACCTGGAGTTGTGGGAATCGTTACATTAGAGCTTGCCAGTTGTACAGTTCCATCAGCATTGGCGGTTAAGCCAGTGTTACCCACCGTGAGCAATTCGGGTATTGATGCAATGGGGATTGTCCAGTTATTGGGTTGGTTGCTACTGGAAGCGAGGGGTTGAATTTCCAAACTTAAAAGATTTCCTGGCTGACTGAGACGCACCCAGTTTTGTCCTAGTACGGATGCGATCGCAATTTGCCCCCCCGGTGCTGTTAGTTGCCCAGTGTTGACCACAGTACCGCCCAGTAAGTTCAAATTCTGCCCAGCACCTACTGCTAAATTTCCAGCGTTAAGAATCGCTCCTGGCTGGTTCATACTAAAAGCAAATCCGTTGGGATTTCCAACTAAAGCAGTGTAGTCATTAACACCGATGGCGTTAAACCAACTGCTGCCAAAACCAATACCGTTTGCGGTTGTCGCCGTGAAAGCACCGGGGACATTTAGACTGGCATTTGCTCCAAAAATAAATCCGGCTGGATTCATCAAGAACAGGTTAGCATTACCACCTGTTACCTGAATTAAGCCATTGATGATGGAAGCATTCCCGCCTGTAATTCGACCAAGGATATTTTGTAGAGCCGGACTGGCTTGAAAGTTGGCAATTTGTTCTGGTGAAATCCCAAACTGTTGAAAGCTGTGGAACAGGTTAACACCATCAACAGAAGTTGTACCGCCACCGATATCAAGTCGATTGTCGTTGGGTGTAACAATTGTGTTTGTCCCATCAGCAGCAGGGATAATTTGTTGTGCTTGGGCTAATTCAGCACTCATGGCTGTCACCAGAGGCACAAAAGCTAACACTGAAGCGGCGATGTTATGCAGTAAAGGTTTTTTACGCCGCAAGATGAAGCGACCTTCGGGTAATTCTATATCGATTTGTAACTTTCCTGCTAGTCCGCGTCGCCAAAGTGCTTGAGCGATCGCCTTCTGTGACCAGAGTATTTGTTCTGTTCTTTTAGTAACAGACATACTTTGAGCATGAATTCGGTAAAGGTAGAGTGGCTCTTGGACTCGGCGCACTTGGGCTACTTCTGAAAGGCGCAGACATAGGTCATAATCATAGGCACAGCCAGAGAACGATTCGTTAGCACCTCCCACTCGGTCGTAAACCGTTCGCCGAATCAAGCGAAAGTGAAAGGTCATGAAGTCTACCAACAACCTTTCTTTGGAGTAGGGAATGTTACAGCGATGACCGTAGCTGATCACTTTGCCGGATTCATCAATATTTAAGTAGTCGGTGTAAACAAATCCCGTTTCAGGATGGCTATTGAGTACGGTAGCAGTTTTTGCAAGAGCGGTAGGGGCTAGAATATCATCACTGTCTACTAAACCAATGTAAGTGCCTTTGGTTAGGTTGATTGCTGCTTTACAACCCGTAGCTAATCCCTGATGGTCTGCTTCTATTACCCGCACTCGCCGATCTTGACGAGCATACGCCTGGGCGATCGCCACTGAGCCATCTGTGGAGCCATCATCCCAAATTAGTAGCTCAAAGTCTTGCCATGTCTGCGCTAAGACACTGGCGATCGCTTCTCCAATGTAAGACTCCCGGTTGTGATTGACGATGACTATGGAGATCAGTGGTGACATCGAAGTATTCCCAAGTTTTCTACCTGTTACCACAATATAATGCTCAGAACTATCACTTAGAATAAATTGTTGTTAAGTAACGCGATGTGCAACTTATTCTTAAAATCCCGCTTCCAAGCCTCTTGCCCACTCCTAAGAGGCTTTAATTCTTGCTTCCCAACGCTTTTCTTATGAAAAAACCTAAGTATGTGTAGGGGAGCCAGTGCGTTGCGGAGGTTCCCGACGCTCGATAGCAAAGCGTTAGCGACGTAGGAGCGTCTGACTCGCTCTAAGCGAAGCCATGCCGTAGGCTTTACGCTGCGCTATCTGTAGCAACTGGCGTTGTGTTATCGCGTAGCGTAATGCACCAAAGTCTTCGATGGTGCGTTATGCCTCTGGCTAACGCACCCTACGTAATATTTCAAAAATCAAATATGAGTCCTATATCATTGTTTTAATCAATATTATTTATTGATTTCGCGTTTTTCAAAAGCTGTAGTCAACAAACGGATCAGTTTCATGGATACACTGATCAGTTTCATGGATAAACCGATCAGTTTCATGGATAAACCGATCAGTTTCATGGATAAACCGATCAGTTTCATGGATACACTAATCAGTTTCATGGATACACTGAACAGTTTCAAGGATACACTAATCAGTTTCATGGATAAACCGATCAGTTTCATCAACAAAAGCATTTTGACTTAGAGGATGAATGAACAAGTCCTCTTCTTGGTAGCAAATACTTTGAGATCCACCTAAATCCACGCCACGTGCTTCTCCTTGCCGGAGACGCTGCGCGTAGCTTGCTTCCCCGAAGGGGTACAAGTCGGGAAACCGCAAGGGCGCAGTGGCTCCCCTTAAAGAAGGGCTTTCTGCTACCTGCCAATGGGTGTAGTCATCCACAGTTGTTGATTGCAGCAGTTCCACCAAGGTTGCGATCGCTTTTGTGCGGTCTGTTTGTTGCAGTGCTGACCTAGCTTCCTCTTTGATTGAACTCTGACTATTAAGGAGAATCGTCGGTTGGCTTGAGGAACGAAACCCAACATTTTCATTGATTTATTGGGTTTCATTTCTCTACAAGACGCTACGCGAACGTTCAATCCAACCTACGCAGTTTATGGTTTTTGACGCTAACTGAACCGTATTGTGATGTAACTCAGTTTTTTAACCCGCGCAGGCGGGTTTTGTCTGTATAGCCGAGATTTTTAATCGCCAAGGCACTATAAAACAAACGGTGCGTTACGCCAAAGGCTGACGCACCCTACGAAAATATCTACAACCTAATTATACTTTTAGTTACAAATCTTCTGAAATCTGAATGTCAAAAATATGATATTCAGATATACATAGCATACTCAAAAACCGAAATCAGCCAAGTCGTAAGACAAGACACCCCACTGAGGAGAAATGAGAAAAGAAACTGGTGTGAAACCGAAAGCAACGACTCATCAAAGAATTGTCTATTTCTCTCATCAGTTAGACACTCGGCAAAGTCTGGCAAATATTAAATGGAATAGGCACAGTTTCAAGTGTGGCTTGCTAATTCTACCTGCGGTCTGGATTTTAACAGCAAATGAGCTGAGAGCTACAGCTAATATCTTTACTTCTGACTCGGCTCAAAATAGCAATCACCCACAGTTACAAATAGTACAAACACCGCAGCCCCCCCCGGTAACTGACCCCAATAAACCCGAACCGAACCCCCAATTATCCCCGCCAAACCAAGAACGCATTCGGGTTCGCAAAATCCAAGTTATGGATAGCACAGTCTTTAATGAAAATGACTTTAACCCAGTTCTAAAACCGTTTGAAGAACGTGACTTAACTTTAGAAGAAATCAGGCAAGCCGCAGATGCCATTACTCAGCTTTACTTGAATAAAGGTTACATCAATTCCAGAGCGATTCCAGAGGCTCAACAACCTGGTAGCGCCGATGGTGTTGTAGTAATTCGTGTGATCGAAGGGCGTTTAGCAGAGATTGAAATCCAAGGAACGCGGAAATTAAACCAATCTTACATTCGTAGTCGCATCCAGCTAGGTGCTAGTATCCCTCTGAATACTGCTAAACTCGAAGACCAACTAAGATTACTACGACTCGATCCCCTATTTAAAAATGTAGAAGCACGTCTGCGTCCAACGGGTAAACTTGGTCAAAGTATTCTTATTGTGAGAGTTGAAGAGGCAAACCCTTTAACTGGTAGCTTGGGTGTAGATAATTATTCGCCTCCTAGCATTGGTGCAGAAAGATTGGGTATTGAACTGCGCGATCGCAATTTAATCGGTATGGGAGATGAGTTAGCAGGTTCCTATTACCATACACTCTCTGGTGGTTCTGATGCCTTTGATTTTAACTATCAGGTTCCCGTTAACGCGATGAACGGCAAAGTGCAGATTAGATATGCATTTAATCGCAACGAAATTACTGAGCCACCATTTAATGCCTTTGGCATTCGCGCAAACCAGGATCTTTATGAAATAAATTATCGACAACCGTTAATGCGATCGCCAAGAGAAGAATTTGCCTTATCATTAGGATTTACCTATCAAGATGGTCAAACCTTCCTTTTTAATAACCTTGCAACCCCCTTTGGCATTGGGCCTGATGCCAATGGCGTTAGCCGTACAAGTGTAATTAAATTTGGTCAAGACTATATCAAACGCGAACCTCAAGGAGCTTGGTTTTTGCGATCGCAATTTAGTTTTGGCATTGACATATTGGATGCAACCATCAACAATGACCCCATACCCGATGGTCGCTTTTTCAGTTGGCTGGGTCAAGTACAGCGTGTACAGCAACTCAATAACGATAACTTATTGCTCATCCAAGCAGACTTACAACTAACACCAGATAGCCTCTTACCTTCACAGCAATTCGTCATTGGCGGCGGACAATCTGTACGGGGATATCGTCAAAATATCCGTTCTGGGGATAATGGATTTCGAGTAGCCATTGAAGATCGGTTCACAGTCCAACGCGATGAATCTGGATTATCCACGATTGAACTCGCGCCATTTCTTGATATGGGAGCAATTTGGAATAAGTCTGATAATCCCAATAACTTACCCAATCAAACTTTTTTAGTAGGCGCAGGTTTAGGATTATTATGGAATCAGGCTTTGGGAATTGATAAGCTGAATTTGCGGCTCGATTATGGAATTCCATTTATCGATCTAAGCGATCGCGGTAATAACGCTCAAGATGATGGCTTTTATTTTAGCCTTCGTTATCAACCCTAGTATCGTAAGCATTTTATAGTTGCTGGCATCCTGTATAAGGATGAATTTATAATCTACCTTGAAAGATATTTTTAAAATTAACCACAGCAAATATTCTGGTATAAGGGGTTGCTGGCGATCGCTCTTTATTAAAAAGCTATCAAGATAAATACAACTTTAGTTTATAGTTATTATTGATTAGCAAAATCACGCAAGAGCAACCTTGTAATCAAACAAGCTTAATAAAGTGAGGTTTTTATGATGAATAATCTGGTTCCTGAGCGCAAAACATCCGAAGAAGAACGTTTTCAAAATGACTATTATTCTTACTTTGAATCGCCTAAAAATGTCACACGGTATACACCAACATCTGGTTTTCTAGATAATATTTTTGAGGAAAAGTCATTTTCTTTATTGGATTTAGGATGCGGTAACGCGGCTTTATGCAAATATCTCCCGGCTCGATGTGACTACCTTGGAGTTGATCACAGTGAATTGGCTATTGAAGAATGTTTAAAACTCTACTCAAATAGAAAATTTGTTGCCCAAGATTTATCGCTTTTCTTGTCAGAAGTTGCTAGGGAAAACAAGAAATTTGATGCCGTCGTGCTAGCCGGTTTGTTATTTCACAGCGTTAACAAGGAAACTCAAGAACATAAAGACGATCAAGAAATTATTCAATTTTGCGTGGATAAAATACTTAGCGACAAAGGATATCTAGTGATCATCGTACCTTTTTGTTATGGCGACCATCCATCTCACAGTCTATTTGTTCGAGCTGAGTGGCTGCAAAAGTCAGTAGAAAAAATGCTAGAAATTGCCAAAGCAAAAATTGTTCATGAGAATATATCCTTACAAATCGGTTTAGATGAAATAGTTGGACAACAGAAGGTAATTCCTGATTGGTTTGTTGCTGATAGCAATGCTGATTATCCCAGTATATTTGTTGGAACATATATGGCAAGTTTGACATTTATAGCCTCTCCTCAAGGGGCTTAAGTTAGGCTGTTGACTTTGTGCCTTTTTAGGGGTTAAAAAGTCAAGTTGATGCGACGCTCGACAGGACTAATTGTCAAGGCGACTAAAGTCGCTCGTGTCGCAACCCTGGCAGCACTGAAGTGACTGAGTTTCCCGCATACCGCGAGGTCGTATGAAAGCCTATCAGATTCAAACAGCTACAGGAATTGACGGACTCAAATTGGTGGATTTACCCGAACCAAAACCAGGAGCCGGACAAATTTTAGTTCGGGTACGAGCCACTTCCTTAAATTATCGGGATACGGCTGTTGTCAGTGGACTGTATCCCGGACAAAAGTTGCCCGTTATTCCCTTATCTGATGGTGCGGGCGAAGTGGTTGCGATCGCTGAAGGAGTCACACGGGTAAAAGTAGGCGATCGCGTTGCGGGTATTTTTTTCCAAGACTGGATCTCTGGTAAACTCACTCGTCAGAAAATTCGTTCGGCGATGGGTGGCGCGATCGATGGTATGTTGGCAGAATATGTTGTTCTCAACCAAAATGGAGTAGTTCTTTTACCAGAGCATCTGTCCTACGAAGAAGGAGCATCATTACCTTGTGCTGCCGTTACCGCTTGGCAAGCCTTAGTTCATCGAGGCGGAGTAATCCCAGGTGAAACTTTACTGCTATTGGGAACAGGGGGTGTTTCAATCTTTGCGCTGCAATTTGCCAAAGTACTGGGAGCGAAGGTGATTATTACCTCCAGTAGTGATGAAAAATTAGCGAGGGCAAAGCAACTAAGTGCCGATGAAACCATTAACTACAAAACGTTTCCAAATTGGGAGGAAAAAGTTTACGAACTGACTCAGCAGCAAGGCGTTGATCAAGTAATTGAAGTAGGCGGTGCTGGCACACTGGAAAAGTCTCTGCGATCAGCAAGTATCGGCGGACGAATTAGCTTAATTGGGGTTTTGGGTGGTGCAGGCGATGTGAATCATACTCAAATTATCATGAAATCCATTGATGTCCAAGGCATTTATGTGGGGAGTCGTGAAATGTTTGAGGCGATGAATCGAGCGATCGCTTTTCATCAAATCAAGCCTGTGATTGATCGCTTATTTTCATTGGATGAAGCACCAGAAGCCTACCGCCACCTGAAAAGCGGTAGTCACTTTGGCAAAATCGTCATTCAACTTTAACGCCAATGTGGGCTACCGGACAGGGCGATCGCATCTTATCTACTAATAAACTTCAAATCTGTAATTATACCTGATTAAAATAGTTTTTCAACTTCATCATCAAGATAGTTCTAATCGCTTTAATAACTCTGGAAGACTTAAACTTATTCAAGGAACATTTGCACATTTGCCAAATAAAACTAATGTCTGAACAAAACCCCGTAAGTCCTTGGAACTACAAACCTTGGTGGTGTCAGCCCTGGTCTATACTTCTTACAGGTGTGACGCTGATTGGTGGTAGCTGGTTACTATTTAAAACTATCTGGCTAACCATTATCGTTTCCATTCCAGTAGCGACGTGGATGGGATTTTTTGTGTTAGTTTGGCCGCAATTAATTATTCGCAGTGGTATTTTGGAGTCGTATAAAGAGTAATTCGTAATTAGGAATTTCTTCTGCCTTTCTTGTTATCTTAATAGATAATTTTTTAGGGACAGTGAGCATCAAGTATCAAAGCTGAAATTGATTACTAAAACTGTATTAATTACCGCTTTGTACCAACATAGTTGGTACAAAGCGGCAGTACTATTGATGCCGATCGCCAATGGTTTAAATCTAAGGTTGGACTAAATGCTAGCGAAACACTCAGAGATTGGGCTTTTTGCGCTCATGCCATTCTTCAAACAGAGGATATATTGGTAGTTACCAACGCCATCAAAGACAATCGCTTTAAGAACAATCCCCTAGTCAAAAGTAACCCCAAAATTCGTTTTTATGCTGGTGTGCCACTAGTTACACCCAATGGTTTTCCAATAGGAACGTTGTGTGTCATCGATACCATTCCTCGTCACCTAAATGACCAGCAGTTAGATGCACTGCGCCGCCTAAGTCGTCAGGCGATCGCCCAGATGGAACTCATTCAGGAAGTTCGCCACCGAAAACAATCAGAGATGGAAGGAAGGCAGTTATCGCTGACTGATGAACTAACAGGTTTGCATAATCGGCGTGGTTTCTTCCTACTCGCTGAACAACAGTTGAAAATTGCTCACCGCATGAAAGCTTTGTGCTGGGTTATATTCATTGATTTAGATGGTCTAAAACAGATTAACGACACCCTTGGCCACGACATGGGAGATACCTTGATTGTTGATGCGGCTCGATTACTCAAGCAAAGTTTTCGTAACTCGGATATTGTTGCTCGCCTGGGTGGAGATGAGTTCATTGTTTTTATCTCCAGCTACTTCAAAGACGCTGATAGCATCCAAGCGCGTCTGCAAGCAAGTATCGCCAACTTCAATCAACAACTCAAGCGTAGCTATCAACTTTCGATGAGTATGGGAATAGAGCGTTACTCACCAGAAAGCAATATGTCGCTAGAAGAACTAATGGCCAGGTCTGACGAGTTAATGTATGCTCATAAGCATCTCAAGCAGCAATCTATCGGCTAAATCTTTAAAAGTCATAAAGGTCTAATCCGACTGTTTTACCAGTTGGTTCTATGTTTTCAAACTGGTTTACACCAATGTAAAACTGAACATACACGCCCGAAGCCCATTTTACCATTACCAGAAAACTTGTAAAATGTTAGCTTATTGGTTACCTGTCTTTGTAAAAATCAGGGTGTCTAGTGTCAGAAGAATTTAGTGGCCAAATCTCACCGCCATTTTTGTCTGAGGGTAGCGATCGCGATCTCGGTTTAGATTCAACCCTCCAAGAACTACCAATGTACAACTTCCCGGTGGAAATCAACCGTACTGGTATGGAAGTGGCTAATTTTTTGGAAAAACATCCCCTGCTACCGGGAGTAATTTTGGTAGAACAGGAAAAATTCATTGGGATGATTTCGCGGCGGCGACTGCTGGAATTTTTGATTCGCCCCTATGGACAAGAATTATTTGTTCAGCAACCATTAGCTGTTCTCTACAGCTATGCACGGATACCGATGTTGCTGCTTGCTGATACAACATCGATTTTAATTGCGATGCAACTTAGCTTAAAGCGATCGCCAGAATTATTATCAGAACCAATTGTAGTGCAAACGGCATCTGGTGCTCATAGATTATTAGATGTACAAGAGTTGAATATTATCTCTTGGCAAATTCGGGGAATTGAAAATCTGGTGCGCTATGAACGCAGCCAAGCCCGAATGATTCAAAATGATAAAATGGCAAATCTGGGACGTTTGGTAGACGGGATAGCGCACGAAATTTTAGACCCAGTGAGTTTTATTTGGGGTAACATAATTTATGTTTCAAACTACAGCCAAGATTTACTCAAGCTGATAGCGGTTTACGACAAAGAGTTACCATCAGCTTCCCAGGCAATTAATCAGATTAAAGAAGAGATTGAATTTGATTTTTTAGAACAAGATTTGGTGCGATCGCTTGCTAGCATCCGCACCGGAGCGGAAAGATTAAAAAAACTCGTCACCAGTTTACAAAACTTCTGTCATATCGATGAGATTTATCCCAAACCAGTAGATTTGCACGCTTCTATAGATAGTATTATTCTATTAATTAATAGCCGTCTTCAAGGAGAAATTGAAATTGTCAAATACTATGGACAATTACCTCCAGTGTATTGTTTTATGGGGCAATTAAACCAGGTTTTGATGAATATTCTCAGCGAAGCTGTGGATACTTTACTCAATGAAGCAGTGCGACAACAGTTACATCTAGAAGATGCAACTGTTGTTCAAAAACCCAGAATTGAGATTACTACAGAAGTAATTTCACAAGAAGCAAACAACCCAGATGCACCAGATTCTCGTTGGGTTTTAATTCGCATTGCCGATAATAGCCTTGGAATATCTGAGGAGCTACAACAGCAAATTATGGAGTCTTTTGCTCTGCAAACAAAGACTGGTAAAGAAACTAGCTTGGCTGTAAGTTATCGAATTATCACAGCCAGACATGGCGGTAAATTTAATTTACGTTCCCAATTAGGTTTAGGCACTGAGTTTGAAATCTTATTACCTTTAGTTTGATTAAACTCTATCTACTGGCTTGTCTCTTCTCTAACTCTAAGTATCTTACCTGATGGTACAGTTGGCACAGAAGTAAACGCTTTAAGTGGTCAATTTATCCGGGGTTCTAACTCTGCACAAGTCTTGATTTTGCTTGATGGTAGACCAATTAACGACTTGGGTTCTGGTGGTTTTGACCTTTCAGAATTTACTACCAATATCGTTGAAAGAGTCGAAGTATTGCCAGGTGGTGGTTCTACCCTTTATGGTTCTGATGCAATTGGAGGAGTGATTAACATTATCACTCGTCGTCCTACAGAAAAAGTGACAACGCAAGCAGGTGTTAATTTTGGCGCGTATGGGTTAAATCAGCAGACTATCAATAGTAGTGGGAAAGTCGGCGATATTGGTTGGGTTGTAGGATATAATCGCACCCAAGCAAAAAATAACTACCCTTTTTCCATCCCAGAAGCTAACTTTCAGGGAACCAGAGAAAACAATGATGTTCTCTACAATAACTTTAATGTCAAGTTGGAGGCGGATTTACGTTCTCGCAATACCCTAACTCTCTCAACCCTATATTTAGGTAAAGACCAAGGAGTCCCCATTCCTGAACCATTATATGGTCAAGGTTATTTTAACTCATTGACTCCTAGCGATCGCAAATACACAGACCAAGTTCTCACCGATTTAACCTGGAACTCAAAACTTGGAGGTGGGGATGATTCGCTGCTAACAGCAAGATTTTACACAGATTTATCCCTTAGCAGGGCCTTTTGTATTAGGAATTAGTTCTGGTGCAAGGTTTTTGAAGGTCTGGATGCTATAGTCTTAGATTTTTTTGGTGAGAAAAGGCTCAAAACCCTTACCTAGAATACAGTTCACTTTTATTCAGCAAGCTATGAGGAGGAGTTAGAGGCAGCGCTATCAAATAAAGTCAGTAGAGCGAAAAATTTTCCAGCAATTCTCATTTTGAAATAAATAGAGCATTCACCCCGATTTTGGAATTCAAAATATAGTACAAAATAACTATTTTTCCGGGAGAGGCGTAGGCGCAGCCCGCCGCAGGCATCACTAAAAAACAATTAACCTGAAATAGTTAAGTATAAATACTTAGGTTATTGCAATGAACGGGGGAAATCTAGTCCGACAGTTCGGTTTTTATAATAATGAAAAAACCGAGGAAATTATCTACCAAAATAATTGGATAACTAATCATAAAATCACTCTCAATAATGAATATGTGCCATTTAAAAAAGTAAATTCTAGTTGAAAAATGTCAATATATTGAAAGAGGAGGAAAAAGTTATTTTAATAAACTAAAAAGTTGGTGAGAATTTCATCTGAATTTATCAGTTGAAATCTATTTTTTATGGACAAATTTCTTAAAACCTGTCTATCTTCAGCGTCGGATGATAATTATCTGTCAACAAATGATGCTTCGACACAATTTCTCTATTTAAATAACAGAATTTTCTCTGATTTTTTTTTCAAAATGAGAATTGCTGCCATAAAAGCATTATTTACCAAAATTAGTTGAGAGTATTGTCTATACTCCTCATCAACAGAATCTGGTCAAGTGAATAACTGAACTGGACAGTTGAGTCAGATATTGGCGATCGCCGCACAAATATGACGACTTTTCTAATAATCGTCTGGACAATTTCTCAACAAATAGCTGTTGCTTTAATTATCTATACAGTTATAGGCAACTTAATTGCCGGTTACTTAAATCAAGAATTAATTAATATTAATCAAGCGGAAATCGAATCTAAAGCTGATTATAATTATTGTCTAACTTATGTCCGCAATCACGCTGAGTCAATAGCTTTTTTTCAAGGAGAAAAACAGGAACTGAATATAGTTCAACGCCGATTTATTAATCTCATAAGAAGTGCTAAACAAAAAATTAATTGGGAGAGAAATCAAGCAATTTTTAACAGAGGATACCGTGCTGGAATTGAATTTTTTACGCTTTTAGTACTCGCACCTTTATTTATTAGAGGTGATATGGATTTTGGAGAAATTGGACAAGCTACTACAGCTTGCTATATGTTTGCTAGTGCTGTGGAAGAATTAATAGCTGAATTTGGCATTTCTGGGCGATTTTCTAGTTATGTTGAGCGTTTATCTGAGTTCTTAGATGCGTTAGAAGCAGTAACTAAACAACCAGAGAATGTCAGTACTATTAAAACAATAGAAGGGAATCATTTCGCTTTTGAGCATGTCACTTTACAAACACCAAACTATGAGCAGGTAATCGTCGAAGACTTGTCATTAAACGTTCAGCCTGGAGAAGGTTTATTAATTGTAGGGCCAAGCGGTAGAGGTAAAAGTTCTCTATTGAGAGCGATCGCTGGTTTATGGAATGCCGGGACTGGTCGTCTAGTGCGACCTCCCCTAGAAGAAGTGTTATTTTTACCCCAACGTCCTTATATAATCTTAGGAACTCTGCGCGAACAGTTACTTTATCCTAATACGAATCGTCAGATAACTGATGCAGAACTCAAAGAATTTTTGCAACAAGTAAACCTGCAAAACTTGTTAAGTCGAGTTGAAGGTTTTGATACTGAAGTTCCTTGGGAAAATATATTGTCCTTGGGAGAACAACAACGCCTTGCTTTCGCACGCCTGTTAGTTACTCATCCAAGGTTTACCATATTAGATGAAGCAACAAGTGCTTTGGATTTAAAAAATGAAGGAAGTTTATATCAACAGTTACAAGAGACAAAAACAACGTTTATTAGTGTTGGACATCGAGAAAGCCTATTTGAATATCATCAATGGGTTTTGGAACTTTCGCAAGATTCAAGTTGGCAACTTTTAACCGTGCAAGATTATCGAAATCAAAAAACAATTACCCATAACTTCCCTAAAAATACTCACATCACTATAGACAGTGTACTTAATAATGAATACCAAAATCAATCAGAAATATTGACTCAAAAAACTACAATTGAAGGACTTTCTCATAAGGAAATGACTGAATTAACTTCTTATTCTATTAAAACTATTAGAAGTAAAGCAAGTAAAGGTGAGTCTCTCACTACTAGGGACGGCTTTACCTACCGCTACGATAAAGATCCAAAAGTGTTGAAATGGGTTGGAGTGTAGTAGGCACTTATTCTTTTTGCCCTCGTTTCATTACAAATGTTCACACGACGCTATCCACTGTTACTGATGATAAGCGTTTCAGGCTTTTTATCATTTATGGTGTGATCAAAGCATTGAATCTCAAACTCACAAAATTTATTGACACTGTTATGAATAAACTAGGTTTGACCACTAGATAAAGCTGCGATCGCAAAATGTAGAATTACAGCAATTTGCGATCAAACTCACCACAAGAAGAGCTATCTAACCCACATTCCGCACTTCATTTTGTAGTATATATACTGACAATAAAAAATTCTATATAATTTACGTAGAAAAACTTAAAATATTTAATGATTAATATTATCAGTATTACAGACATCGATAATTGCTTGAAATCGGTCAGGAGTGGAGACTAAATTCGAAATAAAAAAGTGAGAGAATGAGTGAGAACTACCTTTCATAAAAGAAAATTCTCCAAAAATATGGATTACCAAAAAGAAAAGTTTGAGAGTAAAAATTTAGTATCCCCTCGATAATTCAGGGTAGGCGGTTATTCAGGTATCAAAGACCAAGCAAAAGATGAGAGGAATATTTTAGCCGAATAAGGCTTCCCAAAGAAGGAATATTTAAAATTATTAAAATACGGTCACGCATATACTCAAAAAAGCTAATACCCAACTTGCGAGTAGTAGCAACAAGGGACATAAAAATATCCCACGCTTTTGTACCAAGTTCTGTCTGGGTAGCATAACTAATATTACGTCGCTGCACCATAGTACTGGCAGCCAACTCAGCAGGATTGTTATGCAACGGTAATTCTGGATGATCTAAAACTAAAAGCATCTCGACGGCTTTTGCAGCAGTTAATCGTTTTCGCTCATCTAACTGTTCATAACCAGTTTTTTCTGTAAACAGTGTCCAAAATTCGGACTCCAGTTCTTTGGCTTTATCTGGCAGTGGAGCAGAATTTTATATGGGAATTCAATGACAACAAAACCGGAACAATCTACTGGCTAGCATTTTTTTGTAACCAAGATTTGAGGCGTGCCAAACTAGGCACATAGGATATATTTAGCTAGTAGGGTGCGTTAGGCTAAAGCCGTAACGCACCAAGTTAAATTAAGCATGGTGCAATAATTGTCAATGCCCAACGATCGCTAGTCAGATTTTTTGGTATCTGCTGATTTATTTCCCTTCGGTATGACTAGCACTTTATCAACGCGATTACCATCCATATCCATTACTTCAATTCGTATACCCTGCCATTCAAAATGATCTGCTGCGGCAGGAATACGACCTAAATGGGTGATGACAAAACCGCCTAAAGTTTGATAATTGCCGTGTTCCTCGGATTCCCACTCTTCCATATCGAAAAGTTCCAAAAACTCCTCAACAGGCAACATCCCATCTAAAAGCCAGGAACCATCTTCACGTTGTACAGCTTGTGGTTGATCTTGACCATCTGTAGAAGGAACATCACCCACGATTTCGCTCATGATGTCGTTGAGAGTGACTAATCCTTGAATCACGCCGTATTCATCGACTACTAGCGCCATGTGAGTAATGGTTTGCTTGAACAGTTCCAAAACTTTCAAGCCACGGGTACTTTCAGGCACAAATACGGGCTGTCGCAATCCTAGCGTCAAATCCAGGGGTTCACCGCGAAAACTCCTGGCTAATAAGTCGGTGACAGGGATCACACCTAGCACATTATCAAGTCCGCTCTGACAAATTGGATACCGGGAGTAGGCACTATCAACCATCTTTTGGCGATTTTCTTCCGCAGAGTCGTCTAAGTCCAGCCAGACTATATCCGGGCGGGGTGTCATTAAGTAGCTGACAGGGCGGTCGCCTAAACGAAAGACTCGCTCCACCATATCCTGTTCAGCTTCCTCAAAGGTTCCCGCCTCAGTGCCTTGCTCGATTAAAATTTTAATTTCTTCTTGGGTGACTTGTGGCTCGGTAGAAGCTGTAATTCCCAGTAATCTCAGGATCAAATCTGTAGAAGCACTTAAGAGATAAACTACAGGAGAAGCGATCGCTGCCAAGGCTCGCATCGGAATAGCTACAATCGATGCAATCTTCTCTGGGTTGTTTAATGCCAGACGCTTCGGCACTAATTCGCCAATAATGAGTGACAAATAGGTAATGATCAAAACCACTATTCCGAAGGATATCGGTTCACTATAAGGCGCTAACAAGGGTACACGCCCCACATAGATCGCTAGTTTTTCGGCAATAGTTGCTCCGCCAAAGGCACCAGTCAGGATACCAATTAGAGAAATACCAACTTGAACGGTTGACAGGAAATGATTCGGAGACTCCGCTAGTTTCAATGCTACCTTTGCCTTAGCATCCCCTTGATTGGCAAGCTGCTGTAGCCTGACTTTCCGGGCTGAGACAATTGCCATCTCAGACATAGAAAACACGCCATTGACAATGATTAGCACTAAAATGATTAAAATTTCAAAAGTGATGGAGGACATGTTTAAAATTGCCGCTTATCAGAGCGAACGTAGCTCCATCTTTAGTATCTAGTATTAAAGGTGCTTCCATAAATGCTTTGACTGTACCCAAGGTAATAATTATAGTTCTTAAGCTGATCAATCCCCAGACATTATTTTTCTACCAAAGGAGCAAGAAAGCTGTCAACACTTTTAAAATAGTTGACATCAGCTGCCTCAAGATTTCCTGACCTCCAAAGACTCCCACCGCTAGTAGTACTTATGTCATTTTCTTCTATTGTGCGTGCCTTAGGGCGATCGCCTCTGACCACCGAATTCATTTCTAAGCTAAACCGCCAACAAGAATTGCGGTTAAATGGCATTTCCCGCCTGCCTAAAGGTCTGGTAGCTTCGGCATTAGCGCAAGCTCAGGGCAAGAATTTGTTCGTGGTGTGTGCCACTTTGGAGGAAGCTGGACGGGTTTACGCCCAACTGGAGGCAATGGGATGGCAGACAGTACATTTTTACCCCACTTCTGAGGCTTCTCCCTACGAACCTTTTGACCCAGAAACTGAAATGAGTTGGGGACAAATGCAGGTATTGGCAGATTTGGTCAAGGTTCAAGAGTCATTAGTCATTAGTCATTTGTCATTAGAAACAGACCAAGGACAAAGGACAAATGACAAAGGACAAATGACAAATTTAGCGATCGTGGCTACTCAAGGGGCGCTGCAACCCCATTTACCACCACCAGAAGCTTTTCAGGAATTTTGCCTTACCCTAAAGCGGGGGATGGAATTAGACTTGAATACCTTTAGTGAGAAAATAACTATTCTGGGGTATGAACGGATGCCTTTGGTGGAGACGGAAGGACAGTGGAGCCGACGGGGCGATATTGTTGATGTGTTCCCGGTTTCATCTGAGTTCCCAGTCAGGCTGGAATGGTTTGGCGACGAAATCGAGCAAATGCGGGAATTTGACCCAGCAACCCAACGTTCAGCCCTTGACAAAGTTGACCAGTTAATTCTTACGCCTACTAGCTTTGCTCCGATTGTTATGGCAGCACTCAGAGACAGTGCTGAGTCAGAAATTAACTCAGCACTCGAAACTCAGCACGGGCTAAACCCTAGCTATCCGCTAACATCACTAATTGAGGGTAGTCGTCGCTTTTTGGGGTTGGCTTTTGAGCAACCAGCATCTCTGCTAAACTACCTATCAGAAAACACCTTGATTGCCATTGATGAGCCAGAACAGTGTCATGCTCATAGCGATCGCTGGGTAGAAAATGCTGAAGAACAGTGGAAAATGGGGCATGGGGAAGAATCTATTCCCCTAACATTGCCGAAAATACATCGGTCTTTTGATGAGTGTTTGATTGATGTTGCCAAATTTAAAACATTATATTTATCGGAACTGTCAGAGGAAAATGATGGGATCAATCTTGCCAGCCGACCTGTTCCAGTTACGCCGCACCAGTTTGCTAAACTAGCTGAAACCATCCGCCAAGAACGCGATCGCAATTTCTCGATCTGGCTGCTTTCGGCTCAACCTTCGCGTTCTGTCTCATTATTGCAAGAACATGATTGTCCGGCTCAGTTTATCCCCAATCCCCGCGACTACCTAGCGATCGATAAGCTCCAAATCAACCATATTCCCATTGCCCTAAAATATTCTGGTCTTGCGGAACTCGAAGGTTTTATCCTACCTACGTACCGATTGGTAATCGTTACAGATCGGGAATTTTTTGGGCAGCATTCCCTAGCAACTCCCGGCTATATTCGCAAGCGCCACAAAGCTGCTTCTAAGCAAGTTGACCCCAATAAGCTGCGTCCAGGCGATTATGTGGTTCACCGAAATCATGGTGTTGGCAAATTTGTCAAGTTAGAAAGCCTGATGATTAATCACGAAACCCGTGATTATTTAGTAGTACAGTATGCTGACGGGTTACTCAGAGTTGCAGCCGATCAAGTTGGTGCATTATCCCGGTTCCGCGCCGCAGGTGATAAAGCACCAGAACTCAACCGGATGACCGGTAAAGCTTGGGAAAATACGAAAAATAAAGTCCGCAAAGCGATCAAAAAATTGGCGGTGGACTTGTTGAAACTGTATGCAGCGCGATCGCAACAACAAGGTTTTAGCTTTCCAGTTGATATGCCTTGGCAGGAAGAATTAGAAGATTCTTTCCCGTATCAACCCACAACGGATCAACTCAAAGCTGTCCAAGATGTGAAACGAGACATGGAAAGCGATCGCCCAATGGATCGCTTAATTTGTGGCGATGTCGGTTTCGGAAAAACGGAAGTGGCGATTCGCGCTATTTTTAAAGCAGTCATCGCCGGTAAACAAGTGGCACTCCTTGCGCCAACGACTATTTTAACACAGCAGCATTACCATACACTCAAAGAACGTTTTGCTCCTTACCCCGTGAATGTCGGTTTACTCAACCGTTTTCGTTCGGCTGAAGAACGCCGCGAGATTCAAAAGCGATTGGCAACGGGTGAATTAGATGTAGTAGTTGGCACACACCAACTTTTAGGCAAAGGCGTAACATTCCGGGATTTAGGACTGTTGGTGGTAGATGAAGAACAACGGTTTGGGGTAAACCAGAAAGAGAAAATTAAAAGCTTAAAAACTCAGTTAGACGTGCTTACTCTCTCGGCTACTCCCATTCCCCGGACTTTGTATATGTCTTTGTCGGGAATTCGGGAAATGAGTTTGATTACCACGCCACCGCCAACCAGACGCCCGATTAAAACTCATCTTTCACCGATTAATTCCGAAAGTATCCGCAGTGCAATTCGTCAAGAATTAGACAGAGGTGGACAGGTTTTTTATGTAGTTCCACGAGTGGACGGCATTGAAGAGACTACAGCCAATTTACGAGAGGTGATACCGGGTGCCAGGTTTGCGATCGCTCACGGTCAAATGGATGAAAGCGAGTTAGAATCAACCATGCTCACCTTCAGTAATGGCGACGCAGACATCCTTGTTTGTACGACAATTATTGAATCTGGCTTAGATATTCCGCGAGTCAACACCATTTTGATTGAAGATGCTCATCGCTTTGGCTTGTCTCAACTGTATCAATTACGCGGTCGTGTAGGACGTGCAGGTATCCAAGCTCATGCTTGGTTATTTTATCCGAAGCAACGGGCGTTATCTGACGCGGCACGGCAACGTTTACGAGCGATTCAAGAATTTACTCAGCTAGGTTCTGGGTATCAGCTAGCAATGCGCGACATGGAAATCAGAGGCGTGGGTAACTTACTAGGTGCAGAACAATCCGGTCAAATGGATGCCATCGGATTTGATTTATATATGGAAATGCTGGAAGAAGCAATTCGGGAAATCCGAGGCCAAGAAATTCCGCAAGTGGAAGATACCCAGATTGATCTCAACCTTACAGCATTTATCCCAGCAGATTATATTACCGATTTGGATCAAAAGATGAGTGCATACCGGGCGGTGGCAACAGCTAAATCGAAATCAGAATTAAGGCAAATTGCTGCCGAGTGGAGCGATCGCTATGGTAGTTTACCGGTGCCTGCAAATCAACTTTTGCGAGTCATGGAACTCAAACAGTTAGCGAAAAAACTCGGATTTAGTCGAATTAAACCAGAACAAAAGCAGCATATCGTTTTAGAAACGCCGATGGAGGAACCTGCTTGGAATTTATTGGCGGCGAATTTACCAGAAAATCTTAAGACGCGCTTTGTGTATTCTCCTGGGAAAGTTACGGTGCGCGGGTTAGGAGTTTTTAAAGCAGATCAACAATTGCAAAGTCTAATTGATGCTTTCGGAAGAATGCAGGGCGCGATTCCAGAAGCAGCTGTTGTTTGAGTAGTAGCTTAATTTTATAGGTAGAGTCAAAATAAATCTATGTCAGTTGTAACAGCTAAATCTTACTCTTATTGCTTAAGTTACTATCAATCTAAAACCAGAAGCTCAACAGCAGAGGCAGAGCGAAGGTGTTATCAACTCACGACCTGATATTACAGATAGTCAAGCATACGCTCGTAAGTTGCGTCATGAAGCCCAAACCCGTGAGCGAGCATAAGTAAAGTTGATGTATTTGTTAGATACCGACGTTTTGATTGATATTCAATGAGCGCTTTTCTTCTACGGTAGGCGATCGCAGTTACACCGTTATTCCCGCAGATTACATACCCGATTTGGATCAAAATTTTATTTTACCTACGTTAGATAGCTTGAGAATTTTGGGAATACTGATCAAATAACTCAGTTGTCTAAACCGCAGAAAGGTTGCAGGAGCTTATGAATCAATCATGGTATCCAGCTCACACATTCAATGGTGACTCTAGTTGGTTCGGTGGTGTGCGCTCCCTATCCATCAATCCAAGCCGCCAAATTATTGCTTGTGGCAGCGATGACAATACAATTAGATTATGGGATCTCAATACCCTCACGGCTGTTATTCACAAAAATATCAGCAATTAGTCGTAAAACTTCAGCTTGTTCTTCTGGAGGTGCTTCAGCGATCGCAGGCAGTCCATAGGCAAACTGTAAGCCGCGCTCTCAAGGAATTGGACGCAAAGGGATTCATTGATCTAGAGCTATTGCAAGTCAGAACAAAGGTGAAGCCAAAGGGATTATGGTGCAATGACACACCTGAATTTATTGAAGACACCGATGGTGTGATGACGCACCGAGGGTGATCGCCACGCACCACGATGGATCATGACGCACCATGCGCGATCGCCACGCACCATGCAGAGGCTGAAAGCCTTGTGGAGATAGAAATTTCATTTCAGGTTAATTGTTTTTTAGTGATGCCTGTGGCGGGCTGTGCCTACGTATCTCCCGGATAAACTAGTTATTCTGTACTATATTTTTAATTCCAAAATCGGGGTTAATGCTCTATTTATTTCAAAATGAGAATTGCTGCGTCTTTTGCGGAGGGTTGGTGTTGTTTGAGGTAGTGCGATCGCGTTGATAAGTTGTCTCCATAAATTGAATGTGGGCAGTGCCCACCCCCCTAACAATGATTATTATTCTTAGTAACTGTATATTTTATTTTCTGGATGTCCCTTAGCAATTTTCTTTGGCAGCCATTTTGTCTAAACTTTGCAATGGTCTGTAAAAAAAACTACAGAATGATACTAAAATTTGAAGTATTCCTAGCCATATAAATAAGAATCCAATACCCCGCCCTGCTCCAGTACCAATAATTCTGCCAATGCTACCAGCTAGTAGTCCGTCGTTAGCCAAAAGTGGTTCAAATACATAATCAGCTAATGGCCCAGCCGCCATATAGGCAAGTGGTAAAGATGAGCCAGCAATGACTCCTTGCAAAGCAAAAACTCGTCCCTGCACATCAGAAGGTACTATACTTAACACTAAAACTTCCGTACAACTAGCAATGAACGGAAAACAGAATAACCCTGCAAAGACTGCGATCGCAATCAGTTGTGGTGAAGGGTATAACCCAGTGAATACCATACAAATTCCTAATAGAATTCCAAAGCCCAAGATACCGTCAACACGACGTTTTGGCCCTCCCCAAATGCCGATGACAAGACTACCTACTAACGTACCAATACCTGCAATAGATAGTATAGTGCCAACTGTTGCAGAAGAAACAAAAGCTAGAAGCATAGGTATGATCAGGATGCTGACAATTCCTACTAGGAAATTACTAGCGGCAAAATATATTAATAGTGCTAAAAGACCGGGACGTGTAACGATATAATTCCACCCATAGATAACATCACTTTTTATCGAGGTGAACCCTGGTTTTTCTTGGTTAGTATTTTTGCTATTAGTAGTTTTATACTTAGGAAACTTGACAATCAACAGTGCTGCTAGGGAGAAGAAATAAGTTGCAAAGTCAATTAGGAGTACCCCCTGAAGTTGGACTTTTAAAACTAATATTCCAGCCAGGGCTGGGATAAAAAGCTCTGAAGCTGATTCACCAATTTGTACTAGTCCGCTAGCATTACCCAGATACTTTTTGGGGACAAGCAAAGCAGTAGTAGTGGCAGCAGATAGCTTTTGAAAGGCATTGAACACTGAGATAACAGAGCTAGCAATATAGATATGCCAAACCTGAATTGTGCCAGTGAAGACTACTATTGTAATGAATAGTGTAGCCAGAGCCGATCCAGCATCACTAAGGATCATTGTCCAGCGACGATCCCAGCGATCTACCAATGCACCAGCGATGGGTGATATCAAAAGACCAGGCAAGGTAGTGAATAAAGCAGTAAGTGAAAACTGGGTGACAGATTGTGTTTGCTGATAGACCCAAAAATCAAGGGCGAAACTGGTAAGTCCTGAGCCAAATAAGGAGATGAGTTGTCCAAACCATACGATGATAAAGACTGTTAATTTTTGACTTGTAGCACGTTTGGACATTCATTTCTCCTGTGTACAGTAATACTGGTAAAAGTTGATTTCTAACCGGCAAATATTAACTAGCCAATTCTCTATTTTCAATGCAGTTTTTGAGGTATTCTGCTAAAGCCTGGACGTTAGGCTCATTCAGCATTGTTGCGTGGTTGCCTGGAACAAAATATGTCTCCAATTCTTGAGAAGAAAATTTATGCCAATCCAATCTTGTATCTTCTAAAATCTCAGAATTGTTAGAAGATACATCTTCAATTTCACTAGACAAAAAGCAGGTAATCTTATTTACATAAATTTCTTGTGTTGTATAAACTATCTGCATATTGGTTTTATAAACTTGCATCAAACCACGAAGTTGTTTGATCCCAATATCAGCAGGTAATAGATTAGCTATTTGTAACCGCTCTTGGAAATATTGCAATTGCGCGTCTTTTGTTAGAGACTTGAGAACTTCATAAGATATATCTAAACTGCTGCCGTAGAATTGCTCGAATAAAAAGCCAATTTCATATAACCAATCAGCATCATCTATTTCAGCATTTTGTTGAGCAGTTTCGATATTACTTGCATCTTCTGGGGCCCCACAGTCCAAAAGTGCTAGTAAAGCTACTTCATGTCCCAGCTTTTGTAACTGGCAAGCCATTTCAAAAGCTACCATCCCTCCCAAGGAATGACCACCCAAAAAATAGGGGCCTTCCGATTGAATGGACTGGATGGCTTGAATATAGTAGGTTGCCATTTCTGTAATACTTGTATGCGGTGTTGATTCTCCGTCAAGACCGAGTGATTGTAGTGCGTAAAACGGTTGATCTCGACCTAAATGATGGGCTAGGTTATATAAATACAGAGGATTACCACCAGCCCCAGGAATACAGAAGAAAGGTCGCTTAGAACCTTTAGATTTAATTGGTACTAGAGGCGACCAACTTAACTCACTCATTGGCTGACGAAGAATAGTCGCTAGATTTTCAATGGTTGAGTTTTGGAAGAGGGTCGCTAAAGGTAAAACTTTACCGAATTGCTGTTCAATCTTAGCCATTAATTGCACAGCTAAAAGAGAATGACCACCGAGATCGAAGAAGTCATTCTTTACCCCTATAGGATAAATATTCAGAATTTCTGACCAAATTTGCGCTAGTTGCTGTTCCACAATATCTAGAGGGGGAACAAAATTATTGTCTACAGCCAGACTATTTATATCTGGCGCTGGTAGAACACGTCGGTCTAATTTACCATTAGGTGTCAGAGGGAAGGCATCTAAGAAAACGAAAGCTGAAGGAATCATATACTCAGGCAAGCTTTCCTTCAAGAAGCTTCGCATCTCAATAATTGTCGGTGTCTGTTCTTGGTTTGGCACAAGGTAGGCAGTTAAACGTCGGTCGCCAGGAGTATCTTCTCTGACTATGACTGTAGCTGCCTGCACCTGTGGGTGTTGGCTAAGTATTGCCTCTATTTCTCCTAACTCAATGCGGAAGCCACGAATTTTAATTTGGCGATCGCTCCGTTCTAAGTATTGAATGTTACCATTTTCTAAGTATTTAGCTAAGTCACCTGTTTTGTAAAGACGTGCCCCTACCTCCTGGCTAAAAGGATTGGGGATGAATTTTTCTTGTGTCAAATCTGGGCGGTTGAGATAACCACGAGAGACACCAGCACCACCAATGTAAAGTTCTCCAGGAATATAAATAGGTAATGGCTTTCCATGCTGGTCGAGGATGTAAAGTTGAGTGTTCGCAAAGGGTCGTCCAATGGGGACTAGTCCATCACTAAACTTGTGAATGACGGTAGTTTCAAAATAGGAACTGTCAACGGTAGCCTCAGTCACGCCATAGGAATTAATCAAGCGAGTTTCATCGCCAAGAAAACGTCGGAATTGCTGATATTCTTGTATATACCAGCTATCTGAACCGACAATCAATAATTTCATCCAGCTTAGGTTTTGCTCTGTTCTTTGCAGATATTGAATCAAGTTTCTGAGTACAACTGGTACAAACTCGGCGCAATCAATGTTTTGCGATCGCATTAACTGATAGAGTTTGTCTGGTTCTAAAAGCAATTCCCGTGGACAGATAACTAACTTACCACCAGAACAAAGCGATCGCACCACATCCCCCGAAAATACATCAAAGGAGAAACTAGCCATTTGTAAATGACTGGTACACAAGCTTTGTAGTTGATAAGCATCTGACCAAGCTAAATATGCGTTAACTAGATTTTCATGGGTAACCATCACGCCTTTTGGTTGACCTGTTGACCCTGATGTGTAAATTACATAGGCTAGATTTTTTGAGGTAGTAAAATTAACTAAGTCAGTCTCCCCGAATTGAGTAACTATACTTTTGCAGTTTTTACTATTTGTGGATGAGTAATAATACTCATGGCATGAGAAGAGGATTTCTTTAAAAACTAGTTCACTAACGCGTCGGACTAGTTATTTTTTTTACATAACTAGGTTGTTTCACACTTA
>NZ_JBGTFY010000335.1:0-3991 GCF_041747015.1 Nostoc sp. | reverse complement strand
TGATGAAGTTGCTTGTGGTTTAGTCTTAAATAACACCAAACTCAGAGGACTAAACAAGAAGATAAAAGATCCATTAATTGCCGGAGAAAGCTATGAAATTAATGGGAGACAGATGAACTGGGATCAACGCTTAGAACTTTTAGATGATGAGGATAGTATTGAGCAATTCAAAATACCCAAATTAGAGATAGTATCGCAGTTCCTTTATGATTTTCATATGACTTTGAGAGAATTAGGAATTGAGAGCATCAAACCATTAGAAGGGTATAAAAGAAGTCCAGATATTCAAAGTAATGAAAAATTATGGCGTGAAACTAGCCGCGAAGTAACAAATATTTTACTCAAAATTAAAGGTAAATCAGATGAGATTCGCTTAGAACCCCCCTATATTTTAGCTCTGAAGGCTCTATTGCGCGTTTTAGGTAAAGAGTGGGCTACTAAATGGTCAAAATAAAAACTTCGTTTTATCTTGAGCAGTGAAATGCAAAATCTCAGGTCAAGCAGACTTGGTGGATGAGGAGCGAGGTTTGGTAAAGCTTTTTTTGCAAAAGAACACAACTTTTTGTTGCGCTTTTTTGCAATTGTTTTTTGTCAATATGAAAATTTTCAACCAACTACCACTATTATTACTTAAATTGTAAAGCTTAATGTATGAAATAGCTTATAGGTTTATAATAAATCTTGGATAAAACACTTAACAAGGTTACACTCATGATTTTTCGGGAGGACGCATGATGGCGATCGAGGTAATTCGCATCATAGTTTTCAGCCTAATAGGTTGGCTTGTGATGTTTTTGGGGCAACCGTGGATTTACCGAAGTAGATTTCCTATTGTCCGGCTCACAGATGTACCAAAAATTGAGGCTTGGATAAGTAATTATTACATGACAGGAGCAAATATTGTTTTTTTTGTTTCAGTAATTTCTACTGTTATATGGTATATCATGGCTGCCAAAGCGCAATCAAAAGGAGGAGAGGATGTTGCGAAATGGCCTTTAGTTTGGGTAATAATTTCAATCTTCCCTGTTCTTAGTATTGTTATTGCCATTGGCTTCTTTAGGGGAAGCGATCAAGCTCTTTTGTCTTTAACTACCTTTTTTGTTCTAGATGTTTTATTTCTTTATTGGCTTACTACAGCAACGAGTTCCCCTGGAGGGTTGAAATATGTTCCTCCTGGTGCGTTTTTAATACGTCGTTTATTTGCGAACTAGATAATGACACTTTATATTGTTGGTATTGGTGGTACAGGTGCTAAGTGTGTTGAAGCAGTGATTCATCTGGCTGCTGTAGGTTTATTTACAGAAGAACCTATTAAACTCTTATTTATCGATGCAGATGAAAGTAATGGTAATTTAGAACGCGCTCGAACTAGCCTCAGTATTTATCAAAAATGCTTTGAATTACTAAAGGGTGAAAAACAGCAGAGTTCTTGGATGAAAACACCGATTGAATCATCTGATTTATGGTCACCCTTTAACCAAAAAAGTATCAATAAGAATCTCGGCTCTTTTTATGGGTACAACAACTTAAAACAAAATTATCAAGTATTGGGTAATCTTTTTGATATTTTGTATACCAAAAATGAGCGAGAAGTTGAATTAGATGTAGGGTTTCGTGGTAGACCTGCTATCGGCTCGGCAATTATGAGTCAGATAGATTTAGATGCTCTAGATGAAGAACCTTGGAGAACAATAATAAATCAAATTCAAGGGGATGTGGGTGCAGGCAAACAAGTTAAAATTTTTCTATGTGGTTCAATTTTTGGCGGGACTGGAGCTTCAGGATTGCCGACCATTGGGCGCTTAATTGCTAATAAGTTGAAAAAAAGTAGTATACGCGATCGCGTCAAAATTGCTTGTTTATTTGTGTTGCCTTATTTTAACTTTTCACCAGAAGCAGGCGAAGACCCAAATGAGGTATATGCCCAAGCCGATCTATTTTTGCTCAATACAGAAGCAGCACTTCGCTACTACGAAAATCAAGCCCAAGAAATTTTTGACACAGTGTATCTTCTAGGGAACCAAAACTCTACACAAGTTAAGTTCAGCATTGGTAAAAAAACTCAACGCAATCAGTCACACTTTCTGGAACTATATGCAGCAACCGCCGCACGGCAATTTTTATTAAATACCCCTAAAAGCGGCACGGTAATGTTAGTAGGTCGTGAAGGAGAAAAGAAACTAAGTTGGAGCGATATTCCAGAAGAGAATGTGATTAAATCAGAACTGGTGAATGCCACTCGCTTTGCTTATGCTTGGCGAGCTAGCACTGCTTCAGAATTAGCTAATGCTAAAGAAAAGGGGATTGATTGGGCGCAGAGATATATTAATTGGTTTAGCAGATTCTATCGTCCTAACGCTGGAATGCTGGGGAAGATTTTTGATAAAAAAGGCGAGGAATTGCCCGACTTTGCCGACCCCAAAGAACAAGCCGCAGTTAGGATTGTGACCAACTGGTGTCAAGATTATCTTCGATGGTTACACGATCTGCATATATGTCAAGGTGATGATATTCAACTGTTTGTGTCTCGTTCTTTTACTAATTTTGAAGGACAACTTAAACAAGAGGAATTTTCTAGCCTTGTAATGAATGACAGCCGACCTAAAGATAAACAATTACAGGATACAGTGCAGAGATTGCACGTATCCCTAACATCTGAACCCAGAAATCTCAATCCACCTAACCAAGGAACCGCAGGATTGTCCAAGGCTTTATACATTCTTTGTAGGCTTTAGAAAATAAGTTATTTATGACGACCGCACAACCAAGTAAAAAACAGTTAGATTTTTTTCTTCCCAGATTAAAGCCAGATTCCGATGTTAAACCAATTGATGAAGCTGGGAAATGGCTGCCGCAAAATAACAACGCATTTCAGGCTGTAGCATCGAGCTTAGAATATAAAGCCCCAAGGGAGGTAAAAAGCATTAGCTCTGTACCGACAATGTGGGCGCGTCCTGTGTCAGTAGAGATGGCGCTGCATAATAATCACTATTCCATCCGTGAGCAAATGATTGAGCAGTGGCAAGGGATGTTAGCAGCATTAGCGTTAGCTGAAGTACGTGGTTTGCCACTAACGGCGCAGCTGGTAGAATTACGGAATTTTAGGCACGAAGAATTTGCCCGCGCCTTATATGAACTTCGACCTAGTGATAGTAATAGTCTTTACACTTTAGAGAATAAGCATCCTTGGGAAGATATTTACATATTTTTATGGAATGGGAAACCAGTAGGAATGTCTTCACCAAGTACCTTGGTTTGTCCTTCTGAAGAAGGAGAATGGTTAGGATTAACTTGGTGGCAAAATGGCAGATTACACTCTCCAATTGGGCATCTTAATAGCACTGAAAAATCACTGCTATGGCGTTGGTTAGAAAATCTTCGCAAACAGTTACCTAACCATAATGGGAAGAAACAAGCTATCAATACAATTGGTGGGCTGATAGATCAATTCCGCAGCGATTTAAATGCAGATACACAAACGGCTTTAAGTTTAACAGAAGATCCACAGTTTTTTGGAGTTCCTCTGAATCGAGGTGTACTCATTGCTCTCAATAAACCTGTCAAAGCTCTAGAAAAACCTTCTAATGTTCGTTTAATTCCTAGTCCCGAAAAATTAATTTCCAATCCCGAAAAAGGAAAATTACTTGATTTACTAATTATCGACCCAGAAATTGCTAGGTCATGGAATGAATCACCACAACATATCTGGGTGCATGGTGGCAAAACTTTAGCTTCTTTAAAAATCGAAGATTTGCAGACCAAAAAACTGATTTGGCAGGATGTAAGATGGATTGAATCAAAAGATTTATTCTTGCCAGAATTCTCTTTTATTAATCTAGAGGAAGCTTTACCTGGTGCTTTTCTGCCGAAAGAAACTGTGCCTTTAACTTTCGAGGGTGAACGAATTACGCCACTGATTCCGATCAATCCCATACTACTAGAGTATTTAACACCTGAAGATATCATTCGCCGAATTCAATTACAGCCATTT
>NZ_JBGTFY010000334.1:0-35817 GCF_041747015.1 Nostoc sp. | reverse complement strand
GTGACACTCCTACACTTCTCTAGCGAGTAAGTGTAGGCTTCTCAGTCGCTCCGAAGAACGAGTAGAACTTCTTTCAGGAGTTAACTCCCTACAGCGTTTTAGAGTGAGGTACGTGTCCTGCCCCACTTGTACAAATCAACGATTTATACGTCCTATGTTCCTTGAAAATTTTACATACAGGAGGCGGATACCCGGACTAGCCTGCCAGCATCACTTCCCTGTAAAACCCCTTATTTTCACTTGTCTAGGTTCAGATTTTGCCAGCATTTTCGGCTGTGCATAAATAGGATTATACAATCAATTAACAGGTCATTGCGTGAAGAGTTTGTGAATTACGGTGCTGGTAGATTCTCTCGCCAAACATCATTCACCTACCGCACCGCAATTCACGCGGCATTCCTCTCAACGCCTCCGAAACGGTAGGCGTGAGGCTCCTGCCTATCTAGCTGAAAAACAGTTATTTTTCTATCGTCTTCACAGATAGCCTTCATGTCTGCTATTTCAACTCATCCTTATCTACATCATCCTGGTTATGGGAATGTTTAGTTTTTTCTTGGGACTTGATTGAGCCAAAGCTATAGGCCATAGCTATTTTCACTATATCAAAGTATGCGGGGTGATTATCTTTGTTTACGATCGCCAAAGAGATAGATCCTGCAACTAAGATTACTAAAATCGGTGAAAGTGTTTCTCCCTGAAAGCCGTTGCTGTTCTTTGACATGATATAATCTCCAAATGTAAAGTTAAGAGAAGCTTTAGGATGAGTCTTAAATAGCAAACTCTGTTCTATTAACCCCAAGACTCAATAATCATGGCGATCGCAAATAGACAAAACAGGGATACTGCTATCCTCGCAAACCATATCCATATACTTACGGATAACAACATTGCAACTATCGATACAGCGCCAAAAACGTGAGACAAAACAAGAGCGATCGCCAAACCCAGTAGAGTCAGCAGAAAATACTTCAGTCCCTTACCAGTCCAATTGAGCAGCATATTATTGTCGTCTTTGAGAATTTTCATAGTTGTTGTCCTGTTTTGAGAGTTAAATCTAAGCAGCTGTTAGGGCTACCTCGACTATCCTAAAAAAAGAGCCAATACTTGAAAGCACGTAGCAGTCATTCCAAACCTGAATCAAGTTTGAATACCAACAACAGTGGTTTTGGTATTTACAAATGGTGAAAATAAACAATTCATTGTTAAGTGTTTAATGCTCGTAATGATGCAAAACGCACACTACGCGCATCAAACCCTAAAATACAATTCCTGTAGACAACAGACTTTGAATGCTGGCCTTTTTCAAAATCGATTAACGGTTCCAGCTTTGGACTTTACCTCTTACTCACTAAGTTTTGGTAATTCAACCCTAAACTCACTAAGTTGCCTGACTTGCCTGGGTTGAACTCACTATAAAATAACTTAGTTACCTAGTCAAGTAAAACTGAGAAAATTATTTAAAAAGTCATAAGATACTGACTTAACAACGCCTGATCATCACCAGACAATAGTTCAAGCGTCACTCTGAGCAGATGATTACCTCACCTAGTGAGGTAAGATTGGAGTGTAGTTTGTCATAATGTGCGGATGAGTGAGATTCCCGAAGACTTTCTTTTGGCTTTAGCCCAAGAACGAAGTGTGTCTAGCAGTGAGCTAGAGGTGTTACTATATGCTGCTCAAGACAAATCGCCAAATGCGATCGCCCAAGAATTGGGTGTCAGCGCCGAAGCGGTACGCAAAAGATTGAGCGAGGTTTACAAAAAATTCCAAGTGAGTGGCGGTGGACCGGGTAAACTCACTAAGTTACAGCAAATTATTGAAAGTGAATATCAAGCATCTTTGCAGACTATAGAAGCGACTGCCAACAAGCGTCAAGATTGGGGCGAAGCACCAAGTATCCGTGATATCTTCTACGGACGGGGAACAGAACTGTCTAACCTTAAGCAGTGGATTGTCAATGATAAATGTCGATTGGTAGCACTACTAGGCATGGGGGGAATTGGCAAAACTGCTTTGTCTGTAAAACTGGCAGAGGAAGTTCAAGAGAATTTTGATTACTTAGTTTGGCGAACTCTCCGCAATGCTCCACCCATCAAAGAAATGTTAGCGAATCTGATCCGATTTCTATCTGATGAGCGAGAAACGAATTTACCAGAAACCGTAAATGGTAGAGTCACGCTGCTGATTAATTATTTACGAAAGCGGCGTTGTCTTGTGGTGTTAGATAATGCAGAGACAATTTTGCAACCAGGCATGAGCGTAGCTTCTTCGCAGGAGGCTCGCGCCGGATGCTATCAAGAAGGATATGAAGGTTACGGTCAACTACTTAGACGGGTAGGGGAAGAACCTCATGAAAGCTGCTTGGTGATTACTAGCCGCGAAAAACCGAAAGAATTTGCACCTTTAGAGGGCAAAGCATCACCAGTCAGAACAATATCATTACTTGGTGTAGGAGAAACAGAAGGGCAAGAAATTCTCAAAGATAAAGGCTTATCTGGATCGCCGCAAAACTGGGCGAAATTAGTTAAGAATTATTCAGGCAATCCATTGGCTTTAAAGCTAGTCTCTGAGACAATCCGAGAATTATTTGGTGGGGATATTGCTACCTTTTTAGCCGAAGGAGAAATAATTTTTGGTGACACTCGTAATTTATTAGACCAGCAGTTTGAACGCGCCTCAGAGCTAGAAAAAGAAATTATCTACTGGTTGGCAATCAAGCGTGAGGCAATTTTGCTAGAAGAATTGCTAGATGATATTGTGCGTCCCTTAGCAAAAAGAGAATTACTGGAAGCACTAGAATCACTGCGGCGGCGATCGCTCATTGAAAAAAGCACAGCACTGTTCACCCTCCAACCTGTGGTTATGGAGTACATCACAGAGATCATAATTGAACAGGTTTGTCAAGAAATTACTACAGGTGAAATCGGACTATTCATGAGTCATGCTCTAATGGGAGCCACTGTCAAAGATTATGTCAGAGATATTCAAATTCGCCTGATTTTGAAGCCAATCATCAAAAGATTGTTCAGTGTTTTTAGCACTCAGAGAAATATTGAAGACAAGCTAATGCAAATTCTGGAACCCCTGCAAGACAAATTTGTTGTCAAACCTGGATATGCTGGGAGTAACGTTCTCAATCTACTGTGTCAATTACAGACTGATTTGACTGGTTATGACTTCTCCCATCTAGCTGTTCGGCAAGCTTATCTACAAAACGTAAATCTGCATCAGGTTAGTTTTGCTCACAGCGACCTAACTCGGTCTGTCTTTGCTAAAAACTTTGCCACGGTGTTGTCAGTAGCATTTAGTCGAGATGGTCAACTTTTAGCTACAGGAGATGCTAACGGTGAGATTCGCCTATGGCGAGTTATTACTGGTCAACAACTTTTGCTTTATCAAGGACACACTAATAAAGTTTGGTCAGTTGCTTTTCATGCCAATGGTACAACCCTAATTAGCGGCAGTGAAGACCAAACAGTGAAAATCTGGGACGTTCAGAGCGGTGAATGCCTCAAAACACTCTTAGGGCATACAGATAGAATCTGGTCAGTAGCTTTCAGTTCTCAAGGTGATGCGATCGCTAGTGCTAGTGAAGACCAAACCGTGAAAATTTGGGATGTCAAGAGCGGTAAATGCCTCAAAAGTTTGAGGGGTCATATTAATGGGGTAAGGTCAGTTGCTTTCAGTGCCAATAGTACAACTTTAGTTACTGGTAGCAAAGACCAAACCGTGAAAATTTGGGATGTTCAGAGCGGTAAATGCCTCAAAACACTGTTAGGGCATACAGATAGAATCTGGTCAGTAGCTTTCAGTCCTCAAGGTGATGCGATCGCCAGTGCCAGTGATGACAAAACAGTCAGGGTGTGGGATGCTAACACTGGGAAGTGCGTCAAAATTTTGAAAGGTCATACTAATTGGGTATGGTCAGTAGACTATAGTCCTTTAGGGGACATGATAGTCAGTGGTAGTGATGACCAAACAGTTAGACTGTGGGATGTAAACACTGGTCAGTGTCTAAAAACTTTGCCTGGACACACAGATAGAATCTGGTCAGTAGCTTTCAGTCCTCAAAATCAGACAATTGCTAGTACCAGTGATGACCAAACAGTAAAGCTGTGGGATGGGAATACTGGTAGATGCTTGAGAACTTTGAAGGGTTACACTAATTGGGTGTGGTCTGTAGCTTTCAGTCCCGATGCTCAAATCTTAGCCAGTGCCAATGATGACTACACAGTCAGACTGTGGGATGTAAACACTGGTGAGTGCCTTAAAACTTTGAAGGGTCATACCAATGGAGTGCGATCGGTCGCCTTTAGTCCCGATGGCCAAATCCTAGCTAGTGCCAGTGATGACCAAACTATCAGGTTGTGGGATGCTAATACTGGTATATGTTTCAAAACTTTGAAGGGACATACTAATTGGGTATGGTCAATTGCCTTCAGCCCCAATGGTCAAATCTTAGCTAGCGCTAGTGACGATCAAACAGTAAAGTTATGGGATGTGAATACTGGTAAATGCTTCAAAACTTTGTTAGAAGACACTAACAGAATATGGTTTGTAGCCTTTAGTCCCAAAGGTGACATTTTAGCTGGTGCTAGTGAAGACCATACAGTGAAATTGTGGAACCTTAGCAGCGGTCAATCCCTAGAACCTTTGAAAGGACACACTAATTGGGTAAAGTCAGTAACATTCAGTTCTGACGGTCAAATGATCGCCAGTGCCAGTGAAGACCATACAGTGAGATTATGGAAGGTTAGCACCAACGACAGCCCAGAACCTCTAGAACCTTCTTTGAAGGAACACACCGATAAAGTCCGAGCCGTTGCTTTCAGTCCTCAAGGTGATAAAATCACCAGTGAGACTGATAAAGTTAGCTACATTTTGGCCAGTGCTGGTGATGACAATACCCTGAAAATCTGGGATGTGAACACTACTAAATGCCTTAAAACGCTGCAAGGGCACACCAAGAGGATATGGTCAGTCGTTTTCAGCCCCAATGGACAATTTCTAGCTAGTGGTGGTGAAGACGAAACTGTGAGGATATGGAATGCAGACACTGGTCAATGTTTGAAAATTCTTAGTATCGCCAAACCATATGAGGATATGGAGATTACAGGCTCTATCGGTTTAACAGTAGCTCAGAAGGCAACACTAAAAGCTTTAGGGGCAGTGGAAGATGCAGAGCAAAAATAAAAGGTAAAAGGATAAACTTTGCCTTTCTTTCATCCCTTTACCTTTTTTATATACCTGATGCTTATTTCATGTTAGCCCTTGCGTCCCTCACTGCGGCAAAGAAAAATAATCCTGTGAGTGGAATGCTCAATGCTAGGATAATCGCCGTGACTGGGACACCAAAATCTGGTTGTCCGTAACTGAGTTCAAAAATTGAACCTACGGCTGCGATCGCACTTACACAAGCCCCACCTAAGAACAAACCGCTTTTTGGAGTTAAATACACTACTAGCCCCCTATGCTATTGGTTTCACCGCTTGATACGAGAAGCCATTTTTAGATAGCTCCTGGGCCAAAGTCAAGGAGTTTTGCACACGATCTACAAATACCACGCCGTTGAGGTGATCCATCTCGTGCTGAATGCAGCGTCCCAAAAGGTCATTAGCCTTTAATGTCCGAGGACGACCGTACTCGTCTTTATAGGCAATTTCCACGACTTCGGGGCGCTTCACATCCAGGTATACATTGGGAATGCTTAAACATCCTTCTTCGGCAACGCAGATGTCGCGGCTTACTTGTTTGATTGTGGGGTTAATTAACACCAAAGGCGGGTTAGCTGGGTTCTCTGGTTCTAAATCGATGACAATTAATTGTTTGTGAATTCCTACTTGGGGTGCAGCCAAACCAATGCCATCTTTGCTGTACATAGTTTGCAGCATTTCGCGCACCAGTTGGCGGAGTTCGTCATCAACTTTAGAAATCCGCTTTGCAGCTTGACGCAGCACGCGATCGCCTAAATAATGAAGTTCCAAAGGTGGATTTTTTAACTTTTTTTTCTCTACAGCAATTTCAGAGGGCATGAGTCTCGATGGCTAGATGGTGAAAATTCTTACTACTTCAATTCTATCAAGCTAGAGAATGGGGAATGGGGAATTGGGAACTATGAATTACGAATTACGAATTACTGACTGGGGTAATGTATGTTTAAATCTCTAACGAAACTTGACTACTTACTCAAAGAAACTTTCCTCGGTTTACTGCGCGGAGGTTGGATGAATTGGGCAGCTGTGAGTACTGTGACGGTGTTATTGTTTTTATTCGGCTTGAGTTTGCAAACCTCTTGGCAAGTCGAAAAACTCCTCTACCAGTTTGGTAGCCAGCTAGAAGTTTCAGTTTATCTCGAACCGGGTACGCGGATCGAAAGCATTGAACTACTCCTAGCAGAAATGCCAGAGGTAGCGGCGATGCAAACCATAACTAAAGAGGAGGCTTGGACTAAATTAGTTAAGGAGATGAGAATTTCTGATATTGAAGGTGCTACACAGCAGTTAGGTGAAAATCCTCTAGTTGATGAGATGAAGGTGAAAGCCCGTAATTCTCAAGTTGTCCCAACTTTAGCAACACGGTTGGCTAAGTTACGGGGAGTTGATACGGTGCAGTATATGGATGAAGCAGTTAAAAGGATTGCCCAGTTGCACCAAGGTCTAAACTGGATTAGTTTAACAATTACAATTATTCTGACCTTAACAGCGATCGCTGTTACTAACACGACAATTCGCCTGATTGTGATGGCGCGACGCCAGGAAATTGAAATTATGCAATTAGTGGGAGCAACTTCCGCTTGGATTTACCTCCCGTTTATTTTACAGGGAATTACCTTTGGTTTAGTTGGTGGTGCGATCGCTTGGAGTTTTATTTCTGTGATTCAACAGTTTCTTAGCAAGTTGCTAGTCAATCAACCTGAGTTTATCCAAGTTATCACTAACGGGGTGCAACTCACTTCAACACAAATTTTATTATTGCCCTTGATTCTCTTGAGTTTCGGTGCAACTGTCGGATTAATGGGGAGCTTATTTGCTGTCCGACGTTTTGCAAAGGGTTAGTCATTAGATAATGGCGAATTTCATGACGACTATGCCCTATGCCCAATTTTAAAATCTTTGAGCATTTGTCGAAGTCTTTGTCGCCAATGGGGGGGATATGTTCCGATAACTGAAATTTTTTCACAAGCAAGGACAGAATAGGCAGGGCGACGGGCTGATGTGGGATATTCGGCGGTTGTAATAGGGATAATCCGTTCAACTTTTAAAGGGAAGCCTAACTCTTGGGCTTCTTCAAAAATGGCAACGGCAAAATCATACCAGCTAGCAACGCCGCTATTAGTGTAGTGATAAGTGCCGCTAATTTCTGGGGTTAACTGGGAAATCATCTGGGCGATGACTGCGGCTATATCTTTCGCCCAGGTAGGGCTACCAATTTGATCGGCGACGACACGAATTTCTTGACGTTCTGCACCTAGTCGCAACATAGTTTTGACAAAATTACTTTTGCCAAAGGTTCCATAAACCCAAGCTGTGCGGAGGATGAGGTGATGGGCGCAAGTTTCCCGAATTGCTTCTTCGCCAGCGAGTTTAGTTTTACCATAGACACTCAAGGGATTAGTCGCATCGGTTTCTTGGTAAGGGCTACACCCATTGCCATCAAAAACATAATCAGTCGAAAGATGAATTAGACAAGCTGCTAATTTTTGGCTTTCTTGGGCAATAATTAGAGGTGCGATCGCATTAATAGTGGTAGCAAGTTCAGGTTCGCTTTCGGCTTTGTCTACAGCAGTGTAAGCAGCAGCGTTAATGATGATTTGCGGTTGCTTGGAGCTGATAATGCTGCGGAGGGTATCAGGCTGGGTAAGGTCTACTGTCGGGCGTGCCACTGAGATAATATTGCCGTAGAATGGGAGGATTTGTTGCAATTCTTGACCAATTTGACCGTTGCTACCAATCAGCAGAATTGATTTACTCATGACTGATTATTTCTCGAATTTAATGCGATCGTAAATCTGACAACGGGAGATTTCGCAGTTGGCTGAAACTAAAGTTAAAACTCCATCTTTATCATCGAATTCTTTAAATAGCCAGTTACCTTATGTGGTTTTGCTAAACTGTTCACTGTGTATTTTGTATTGGTCAATTAATACATATTCTTGAAATTTGGGAATAGAGCGATAATAGGTAAATTTATCTCCGCGATCGCGGGTGCTAGTGGATTGGGAAAGAACTTCAAAGATAATGCTAGGATTAACTACTGTATCAGTGCGTCCTT
Organism: Nostoc sp.; assembly: GCF_041747015.1. Taxonomy (GTDB): domain Bacteria; phylum Cyanobacteriota; class Cyanobacteriia; order Cyanobacteriales; family Nostocaceae; genus Nostoc. The sequence continues at coordinate 27,546 of NZ_JBGTFY010000334.1, read as the reverse complement.
CCTCAAATATGGGATCGCCTTTAATAATTAAAATATCTGGATAAGTATATTGAAGGTAGTGGGGAATCCACAGACGCAGATCACTTGTGTAAACGCGATAATTTTGCTCCTTAAGAGCAACGGTGAGAGCAATTATTAAGTTAACAACAATTTGGTTATGATTTAGAAAACCACCTGTCATGGGTATAACTTCTCCACCTCGGTATTCATTGCCATATTCTACGCTTTCTTCAACAGCAAAATATTCCTGAATTGAGTAGCGACGAGATGTGCTTTGAACTGGCATAGCATTAGAATTTGGGTTGCTTGGATCTTAGCGCTATAGCTTTAAGTTAACAAAAGTGGTTAATCAAATATTTCAGCAGTTTTCAAAGTTTTACCCGCTTGGTCTTTAGCTGATAAAATAGGTGGCGCAGTCAGAGGCCAATCTATAGCTAAATCTGGATCGTTCCATAAAATTGTGCGATCGCTTTGGGGTGCGTAGTAATCTGTAGTTTTGTACAGAACTTCGGCTATTTCTGAAAGTACGAGAAAGCCGTGAGCAAAGCCTGGTGGTATCCACAGTAGGCGCTTGTTCTTAGCACTGAGTTCAGAACCCACACATTTACCAAACGTAGGAGAGCTTTTTCTAATATCTACGGCTACGTCAAAGATAGTGCCGACAACAGCACGAATGAGTTTCCCTTGAGGTTGTCGAATTTGGTAGTGCAATCCGCGCAGAACGTTTTGCTTTGAGTAAGAGTGGTTATCTTGGACGAAGTTCGTAATAATACCTGTCTGTTGAGTAAATTTTTGGTGGTTGTAAGCTTCAAAAAAGAAACCGCGATCGTCTGCAAATACTTTTGGTTCAATTTGTAAAACTTCAGGAATTTTGGTAGATGTAATGCTCATTAATATTATTTAGAGTAATATGCCACGGTGTGAATTTTGAGAGTAATTTAATCCTTATATTTTACAGGTAGTCGGTTAACACTTCGACCGTGGCTTTTTCTATCTTTAACAAATAAATCACGTTAGTTCGATTTGACAATCATCACCAATTAAGAATCGTAAGGCTTTGGGGCGACGGGGTGCAAGAGTCAATTGTGCCCGTTGTCCAATCACGCTATCAATGATTCGCTGATCAATTCCAGCAATTTTAGCACTTTCTAAAATAACACTGTTTTCTAAATCGGTATCAATGAGGGTGGCATTGTTAGCAATACTACTATAAGGGCCAATAAAACAGTTTTCTAAATGACAATTGCTACCAATGACTACTGGCCCCCGAATTGTGCAGTTAATTACTTTAGATTTTTCACCAATTTGGACTCGCCCACTAATCTGACTTTGGGTATCAACTTCGCCAACAACTGATGCTGTCAGATAGGTATCTAGAATCAATCGATTAGCTTCTAATAAGTCATCTTTTTTACCAGTATCTAACCACCAACCTTGAAGATTGTAGGCTAAAACTTGCTTTTCCTGATTAATTAAGTATTGAATAGCATCAGTGATTTCTAGTTCGCCTCTGTTGGAAGGTTGGATATTTGCGATCGCATTATAGATGGTGTCAGAAAAGAAATAAACTCCTACCAGTGCCAAATTTGAAGGAGGAACTTTGGGTTTTTCAATTAACTGTAATACCCGTCCTGTTTCATCTACCTGAGCCACACCAAAGGCGCTAGGGTTGGCAACGGAACGCAAGAGAATCAAAGCATCTGGCTGTTTTTGGCTAAATTGTTCCAGAAAGTAACGTAACTCACCTAGTTGAATCAGGTTATCGCCCAAATACATCACAAAGGGAGAATCACCTAAAAAAGGACGAGCTACTTGAACCGCATGAGCAAGTCCGGCTGGCCGGTCTTGTATGATATAGGTGATGTTAGCTCCAAAGTATTCTCCATTTCCAGTTTTCGCTTGGACTTCTGCCCCAGTTTCCGGGCTGATAATAATGCCAATATCAGTAATACCAGCAGCGATTATTTCTTCAATGCCATACCATAAAACAGGTTTATTAGCAACTGGTACAAGTTGTTTTGCTCCGCTGTAGGTGAGGGGACGTAGGCGTGTACCTTTACCGCCAGAAAGAATTAGTGCTTTCATAAGGATTTGTTATTGGGCATGGGGTATGGGGCATGGGGCATTGGAAAAACACTTTTTGTCCCCTCATCTCCACTAGCTAACAGATAAATTTTGAGAACTCAACGGTATTATTCTACACGTACCGGGATAGTACTTCGACGGTTGCTTTTCCTGTTTTTTCCCAACTGAATTCTTGGGAGTGAGTAATACCTTGGCTAGAAAGGCGCGATCGCAACCCCAAATCAGTTGCAATAACCTGCATCGCCTCTGTAATTTCTCCGGTGTTGTAGGGATTGATCAGAATCGCCGCATCGCCAGCCACTTCTGGTAGGGAGGAGAGATTGGAAGTAATGACAGGAGTACCACAAGCCATCGCTTCGAGGACAGGTAAACCAAAACCCTCCCAGAGACTAGGGAAAACGAGAGCGATCGCTTGATTGATGATTTTTGGTAATTCGCCCTCAGGAATATAGTCGAGGAACTTCACTTGATGAGTTATACCTAGTTCTGCAACTTGGGCTTGTAAAACTGGGGTATAACGGCGATCGCTGGGTCCTACTAACCATAGTTCATAGTCTTTGCAGTTGGGTAACGCCGCAAAAGCACTGATGAGTCGCTGGATGTTTTTATAGGGGTCTTGGCGTCCGATATAGAGAAAGTAGTTGCTGGTGGGGAGGTTAAGAGGGCGGAAGTGAGTGCGATCGTGCGCTAAAAGAATCGGAGTAATTTTACTAGCCGGAACGTGGTAAAAATCGATAATGTCTTTAGCAGTGGCTTGGGAATTACAAATGATGTGTTCCGCTTGCTGGAGAACTTGGGGAATGTAGTAGCGATGGTATGGTATTAGGGGGGAGAAGCGCTTGGGAAAACGTAGCGGTATGAGGTCGTGAAACATCACGACAAAGTGACAGTTGCTATAAAGGGGTGCTTCTGGGAGGGGGGAGAATAAGAGGCTAGATTTGAGTTGTTTATAGATTTTTGGTAATTGAAATTGTGTCCATAATAGGCGGTTAAAATGTCCTTTTGTGCCTTGAGCAGGAGTCAAATTATCTGGAACTGAGTAGTAGTTAAATTCAGGATATTTTTCTGCTGTTAATAGGGTAGGTTGAAGATGTTTTAAATAGGGAAAAAGATTTTTTGCATAGTTGCTTATGCCTGTTGTTTGGGAAAAGAGAATGGATAAATTTATAATTAATTGATTAGAGGAAATATTATTTACTATATTCATTTAGTATTTTTTTAATTTGCCTATAATGCTTATAAAATAAAAATTTTTACATAAATTCTTAAAGATTTAGATAATACTACGGTAACTTCTTACACAGCTTTTCTGATGATCATACCAAAAGATGTGGAAGCGAAACCATCAATTAATAATTTTAAATGTGCTTCTTGTTGTAATTCATGTACTTTACTGTTGTATGGAGGAAGATCAATAAATCTATCTAACACACGAGAACCAATATTGAAATCTAGAGGTACTACTTGATGTCCTGCCGCAGTTAGTTTTTTAGCAATTTGTTCAAAATCTTTTTTTCTAAAAAGTACTGTTCCGTAATTGTCAATGGTTTCTTCTTCTTCTAAATAATTAAATTCTGTCGTCTGTATACTTATTCCTCCCGGAACTAGAGTCTTCAGAGAATTTTCGATAAATAGAAGTCCATTTTTAATGCTACCTAGATGTTCTAATGCACAAGCAGACCAGCAGAAATCATATTTACCTTCTAAGTAAGCAGGAATAGCATTCATATCAACATACTTTAGACTCACATTTTTAGTAAAGAGTTCTTTTGTACATAACTCAGGATGCAATATCTTTTCTACAGAAGACATATTTTGTTTAGTTTCTATCCAACCCTGTGCTGCTGATACTGTTGGATCTAAATCTGTAGCTGTAATTGCAATATCATAAGCAGCAAGAATGCTTGGTAGAGGTTCTTCACCACAACCAAAACCTAAACCTTTACGTCCAGGAGTAAGTAAATCGTATTCATATAATGCTTGTAAAATATAGCAAAATTCCCATAATTTTCGATGGTATACTACAGGAGTTTTCATCTCTTGACACCAGTAGAAAAACCAATCTGACTCAATATCATTTTGTTGACAAACTTTGGATTGTAAGTTGATTTTTTGTGGTGATAAATTACTGGGTATTGTCAACTGCTCACGCAAACTGCGAGCATATTCATAGCCTAAAGTTTTAATGTTAAACCGTATAGCATCTGCTGTGAAAAGTAGTCTTTCATTCAAAAAAGTAAGGTTAGGCTGTTGCTTATTTGTTGTTCTCACTGTATTCAGGACTTCCTGACTTTTCTTTAGCGATTTAATTTTCTCCCAAAAACTTTGTAGATGGATAAAGTTATGGTTTAATGCAACCATAGAAGTGTGTTTAGTGAAAATGACAAAAACTTCATTAGCGAAAACTATAATACATTCATTTACCACTTTGTCCAGAAAAGCATATTTTAGATTATCTATCATGCCCTTATGGACAATAACCCATTGAAAGTCATTAAAAGAATTGTTTATAATTGAGCGATAGGATATAAATCCTGTAAATTTTTCCTCAAATTCATTGGGTGCTACTATTTTATTTCCGTCTTTAATATTTTTTTTGAGGAAATCTACTACATTTACCCAATATTTATCATTGATTGGAAATGACATAAGTTACTCCTTAATTCACTAATTATTTTTAGTTAACAAGACTCACATATTGTATTGAAAGAAATTTGGATTTTTATATACAACTGTTCTTGCTCCTTGACATTACTACCTAATTTAAGAGCGATCGCCAAGATTTAAAAATTCATAAATATATGTAAAGTTTAATTTACAATGTCTATAATTTTTGGTTCACTAAATAACTAAACTGTAAGCATTATACAGTTTCTTAGTATAATTTTCCATACTAAAAAACTCTACTCTTTCCTTCCCTGCTTCTACAAGTTGTGTTTGCATCTGAGGATTATTGATTAACTTTTCAATTGCCTGTCTAATATCATCAGAATTATAAGGATCTACATAAAGAGCAGCATCTCCACAAACTTCTGGTAAAGAAGCAACATTAGAAGTTATTACGGGACATCCCAAGGACATTGCCTCTAATGGTGGTAAACCAAATCCTTCATATAAGGATGGAAAAACAAAACAGAAAGCACCTTTGTATAGGTATGTTAAATCTTTTTTGGGTACATATTCAAGTAATTTTACATTTCCGGTAAATCCTCCATCAAAAATTGCTTCCAATTTAACGATTTCATCTTTCCATAACCATCCTTTTTTGCCAACAATTACTAGTTGCATATCAGTATCTAGTCCACTATATGCATCTATCAGTCTTCCAACATTTTTCTTTGGTTCTATTGCTCCCACAAAAAGAATGTAGTTTTTAAAGTTAAGTTTATATTTTTTCAAAAAAATGGGGATCATATCTTCTTCAATTAAATTAGAATTATCAATTATTGGCTGATATGTTACGTGAATTTTCTCCGGTTGAATATCAAAACAATGTAAGATATCTTGCTTAGTGGTTTTTGAAACTGTTAAAATTATTTCAGAATGTTTAATAGCATTATTGACAATATTAAAAAAGAACTTTTTATCATCCAGAGTAGTATGAGGAATTTTCAATGGTATTATATCATGAATCGTTGTGATTCTTTTTGCGTTGTTTACCTTAATAGGAATAGGATAACTTGTATGCCATATATCTATTTTTTTGGGTATTCTTACTTTTGTTTGAATTTGGAACAATTTATATAAGTTATTTGCTAATTTGTAGCAATCATAAATATTAAAAATCTTACCCGAACTCGCTAAATAGTCAAAAATAAAATCTCCATCTTGTTTGATCACAAAGTCACTGACTGGAATTGTTTTTGCTTCCTGAAAACGTTGAGTAGCTGCCAAAAAAATATTTTTAGCTTGTGATTTTCTACTACTAACACTAGTATTTTGTCTATCAAAAAACAAAGCTTCATTTAAAACGGAGTTATTACTATTACTATTACTATAACGACTGCATAATAAATCTACATTTACTCCTAGAGATGTTAAAGCTTTAACTAAAGCCACACCATAAGTTTTAATACCTGTCCCTTGTACCATTTCCAGATTATAGCCATCTACTAATACATTAAGTCCCTGTAATTTCATCAAATATTAACCTCAATATTGATTATGTACACTTTACTAGATAAATTTTGCTTATTTACTACTGAACTACATTGCTAATAACGTGCAGCAATTCTCAATGGCGACGCACTTGCAACTAAGTTAATATTTTAAAAAGCACTGTTAAATATATAAACTATTTATACTTTCTGCTCTAACCCAAACCCTCTGAATCAACTCCCAGCGAGCGCAAATATTCTGCAAGTCTATCAGATCGTTGGCGCTTTTGCTCTGCTTGTTTTGCTCGCGTCGGCACCAACCCACTTCATTATACCAACGTAACCACAAACCTGTATTATGCCAAGTTTCTCAACTTGCGCTTTTAAAACTGGGGTATGATGGCGATCGCATTAACCTGTTAGCCACAGTTCATAGTCTTTGCAGTTGGGTAATAGACATCTCCGAAAAAGATGTAGAGACGTAGCACTGCTACGTCTCTACAAGGGTTCTGGACAACGCATATTTAATTTCTGGAGATGTCTAATGCAGCAAAAGCATTGATGAGTCGCTGTATGTTTTTGTATGGGTCTTGGCAATTAAGCGATAAAAAAGAATCGATAAGTTAAGGATTAAGTGATTAAAGTATGCATTATTGACTATTTTCATTAAATAATTGTTCTATAAGCTTTTAATGTTTCTTTAGCTGTTTTTTCCCAAGAAAATAATTTTGCTCTTTCTTTACCTTTATTAACTAATTTTTGGCGTAAATAAGAATCACTAATTACTTTTATAATAGCTTCAGCTAGTTGAATAGGGTCGTTAGGATCAATTAATATAGCTGCATCTCCTGTAACTTCTGGTATCGACGAAGTATTAGAAGCGACGACTGGAGCGCCTAGCATCATTGCTTCTAACACAGGAAGACCAAACCCTTCATAATGAGATGGATAAACGAAAATATCAGCTTTTGAGTAAAACAATGCCACTAATTCATTAGATAAGTAGTCAAGATGATGAATTTGGTTTTTCCAAGGCGAATTTTCAATAGCCGCGAATATCGGTTCGTAATTCCATCCCTTCTTACCAATTAATACTAATTGATGCTCGATTTTATATTTTTCTTTTAAAAAATTAAAGGCTGTGATTATAGTATTAATATTTTTTCTAGGCTCTATTGTGCTGACAAAAAGTAAATAAGGTTTAGAAAAATCATAATTAGCTTGCTTTTCTAGCCTTTGGGTAATTTCTTCAGACAAGTAATTAGGATAGTAGCGACTAGCTAAAGGTGTGACATAGATTTTTCCTGGGTCTACTTTCAAATATTCAACAATATCTTTTTTAGAGCTTTCTGAAATTGTTAAAACTAAATCTGTCCACTGTAAACATCGCTTTACCCGTTGTGTATATGTTTCCACAACTGAGTTAATATAGTTAGGATATTTAATAAAAGTAAGGTCATATATATTCATTACTTTTAAGCTGTTATTACATGGATAAACTGAGTAATTTGTACCATGCAATATATCTGGAAACCCAAAATATTTTTCAAAGTAAGATAAAGCAGGTTTAAACGCTAAAGCTAATAATAAATCTGAAATTCTTACAGGTAAAGGCAGTAGATACTGTTGAGAATAATGTTTAAAAGATTCAGGAAAACTGAAGTCACCCCGAAGCCAATTTTTTAACCCTGGTTGATAGACTACTCCTAACTGAAAATTTTCCTCTTTTTGTAATACATCAAGAGCACATATTAAATTAGCAACACAAAAGCCAACCCCACTTGGTTTTGAATCCACTGGGGTGGCATCAACTACAATTTTTAGCATCAGAATATTTAAGCTCCGCCGTTGCTCAATTTTTTTAGATCATAATCAACCATTAACTCGACCAATTGCTCAAAGGAATGCTGAGGCTGCCAACCTAACTCCGTCTTAATTTTATCAATGGAACCAACTAACTGCACTGGTTCATCAGAGCGATAAAAAGCGGGATCAACTGAGACATAATCTTTCCAATTTAGACCAACATAGTTAAAAGCACACTCAACGAGTTCTTTGACAGAGTGAGTTTCACCACTAGCGATGATATAGTCATCAGGTTGTGCTTGCTGCAACATCAGCCACATAGCGTAAACAGCATCTTTGGCGTAGCACCAATCACGACGGGCATCTAGGTTGCCTAATTTTAGTTCATTTGCCAAACCTAATTTAATTTGGGCAGCTGCATGGGTGATTTTGCGAAATACAAATTCTGTCCCACGTCGAGGCGATTCGTGAGTATAAGTAATACCACAGGAGTTGTAAAGGTTGTATTTCTCCCGATAGTTGACAGTCATCCAATGAGCGTAAGCTTTAGCAACACCGTAAGGGTTGCGCGGACGAAAAGCAGTACGTTCGGTCTGAGGCGATTCATCAGGTTGACCAAAAACTTCACTACTAGATGCTTGGTAAAATCGAGCATCCGCTTTACAGCGCCGGATAGATTCTAAAAGGCGAGAAACACCAAGGGCTGTGTACTCAGCAGTGAGAGCTGGTTGTGTCCAAGAGAGAGGAACGTAGCTTTGAGAAGCGAGATTATAAATTTCGTCAGGTTGACACTCGCTAACCACATCCATTAAAGAAGATTGGTCTAAAAGGTCGCCAGATACAATTTGAACATTGCCTGTGAGGTGGTTGATGCGCTCTAGGTTACTTGTGCTAGAGCGGCGGACTAAGCCAAAAACTTCGTAGCCTTTAGCGAGAAGAAGTTCAGCCAAATAAGAGCCGTCTTGTCCTGTTAAACCTGTGATTAGGGCTTTTTTGGTCATGTGCTACAAGAAAATTATCGAGATTGTGGAGATGTTAGGTATGACGTATGAAAATTAGTAGGGTAGTAATTAACATCTCTGGTTAAAAGTATCATGTTTACAATGGCTACATAAGGGTTTATGTATAAGTCGGGTAAAACCGATCAAGCTCGTCACACTTTTTTGAGGATATTGGACAAAGCATTTTCCTGTTAAAAAGGCTGATTTCCAACATAAGCTTAAACAGTGAAAAAATTTATAGTTAAAATGGCTTCTAGTTCTCCTATTTTTTCAAAGCATATTTCACAAATAGTGCGGCAATGAAAATTTTTTATTATTGATTCTTTGATGAGGTTCATTAGATGTAACTGGGTTTTATTTTTGCCAGATTACCAAGATAACTCCACACACAATAAAACTCAACCCGATAAGACGGGTTACGGGAATATTTTCTCTAAATATAAAGTAACCCAACAGAACTGAGAAAACATAAACTAAGGATATAGATGGACCAGCAATACTTAGACTAACTCTGGTTAAAAGCATGATGTATGCCAGCGCACCCAGACCGTAACACGCTAGTCCTAATACAAGTTCAGGTATTGTAATAATGCTAAGAATGTGACTAACAGCATTTCCAATATGAACTCTACCTAACTTTAACGCACCTGCTTTTAAGAAAAATTGTCCGCCTACACTGGCAAGGACTGACATTAGCAGTAAAATAAGTTCTTGTGGTGTCACAGAAATATCCTTTAGATTCTTTAATTGCAATTTATCTTGCTATTGCTCTTCAATCGAAAGTTGCGTAAAATTGACAGTCATCTTGCGCTCATCACCTGGTGCAAAGGTAACTTTCCCGTTATTCCAATCTGTGTATTTAAAAACTACTGTATTCCATCCTGGAATAGTTTTAAATTCCAGTCTACGCTTAATATTAGTATCTTTGCTGATATTAACCAGTTTGTCCAAAGTTACTCCATTAGCTTCCACAAAAACATCCTGTCCATTAATCGGATTTATAAAGCTGAAAGCTAAGGTTACTGATTTAGAATTTGGCAACTTAAATTTGAGTAAAGTTTCTGGACTTAAACCCCAGCGCCATGTGCTGCCTTCATGGGTTTCAATTGTACCTAGAGTTAGCCCATTTACATTTAAACCATAGGGCACTTGAAATTTAAGTAAGTCAGCTTCAGAGAAATCTAAAAAAGGTTCAAACTTCAGGCGACTACCCAAGTTTAAGTTCACTTGATTTCTTAATTTAGAAGATTTAGGTATAAATTTAACTAGGCCCGCTCCAGGCACTTTTGTTTCTACAGTTGGCTTGCCGAATCGTGTATAAAAATCGTTAACACAATCTTGTGGTAAAAAATCTAGATAAAGGTTAATTCCTGCAAAGTCATTCAGTTTATAAAAATCTGTAAAAAAAGTCCATTCCTCTGAACTAAAACAGCGTTTTTGATGGCTTGCTTTGAAAATATCTTGATTGTCAGGAGCAAAGAGTTTATCCCAGCCAGCATCAATATATGGTTGGATCTGAGAAGTATGTAAGCGTCCGAAATAGTGTCCCATAACTTTTTTCTTATGAAATCTTCTTAAAGTAGAATTTGCCATATTCTTTGAATAATATGGGCAAAGACTGTTGCCACCTACTCCATTACCTCCTATTACACAGAATGGCCAATCTAGAACTGCTTCTCCTGGTTGTTTGTTAACATAGTTCATGTATTGAAGGAAGTTATTGTCCAAGGAGTAGAAAGGACGATCGCTTAGTTTGAGTGAATAAGCAGTAAAAATCTCAGTGCAAGCCAAAAATACTAAGAGCGCTGATAGTAGCTGTCTAGTATATAAACGTAAGCCATTCAGATTGATATTTAGTGCAAAAATGCAAAGTATGATCGGGTAGAGAACAGTAAAACGACCTTGAACGCGACTGAAGGCAAACCAGGGAAATATCTTCAGTATGGGAAAGTGAGTCGGGTGGTAAAGCAGACAAAGGAAGAAAATGAGCAGCAGAGGGATAAAAATGATAATTTTTTTGCGCCCTTGCCATAACCCCACAGATGCGATAATCAGTAAAAACCAGCCTGGACTACCAGCACCTAAACCTTCTGGTGAATCGTTAAAAAATTGCTCGAGATTAACTTGCCCTGGGTGAAAAAACGGTAGAAAAGGAATTAGTATTCTAAGAGGATTAGCCCACCAAGCTCCACTAGGAATTTCAGTAAAGTCAAAGCTTTTTGCTTCTCTCGCAATTTGGAAAACTAGGGGTAAATTAATAAAGCTTGAAATCAGGTATAACCCCAGTAAAGCTAGGGATATACGAGGATGGGCAAAAAACTCATTTTTATAATTGCCTGCTGTACTTTTGATAAAGCTTACTAAACTCTGTCTTTTATTTCTAAAATACCTGTAACCAAGAAAAAAACTAGCAAAAATAGTAGAAATTGTAAACGACGTTAAAGCACAACCAGCAATGTATCCTAATTCTTGTCCTAGAGATAGAATAAGTAAACAAGCTCTTAATAAAATGAGTCGTAGAGATACATACTGTCCCGATGTTACTCTTTTGAGTATGAGGAAGTCAGCGATTAAACTGAGGGCAGTCCAATGAAATATTGAATAGCTGAGATGCTCTGGATATTTAAGAATTGCGTAGAAGCTAAAGAAGGGAATCAGGAATCCAGCCCCACTAGCGCGGGCAAAGCTATAATCTTTGAAAAGTAGAAAGAAGCTTCCGATACCTGTAACCAAAACACTTAAAAGATAGTAGATTTGTATCCAGGGGCCAATTCCAAAAATTGAGTAGAAGATAGCATAAAAAATATCTCTTTCAATTGACCAAGGTTGAAAAACACTGCTAGTTCCGTAAGGATAAAATACCTGATTATTGACAAGCTCCAGATGAGGAAATGGTGTAAAGCTTATATTATTTTTCAAGTAGAATCCTGCATACTCCCATTGCTCTGTATCACCAAATCCAACAAGTGGTTCAGATAAATTTTTAATAATTAATAAACTAAAAGCCAGAGCAACACCAGAAAAGGCTAAGATTGTTAGTAGAAAATTTCTATTTTTTAGATGTAATTTTAAATTCATGGTTAATATTTCATGATTTTGTACAAAATTCTTTCTCTAGTTTTAGTGATTTGACTTCCTTCAGTATGCACAAAAAGCAATTAAATTTTATCACTTGTAATCAATATAAATTAAGATTTAGGAATAATTTGTTGTACTTTTAAAACTAAGTAGTGATAATCTCGCTCTGGCAAAAAGCCAAAATTATTTCTTCCGCTCAAAATCAAAAATACAAAAGAAAGAGATATAGTCAAAGATTGTAGTAATATAATGAAAGACAGCCCAGCTACGTATGGTGCCCAATTAGGAATAGCTACTCTAATGAGTATAACGATTACAATTATGGCAACACTGAGCAACATCAGTAATAAGGTTGCAATCAGAAATCTAACACCTATAATATCCCCATATACGGAAATTGCGCTCAGTCCATGTATTACTAAAGAGACAAATTTCATTTTCGACTGTCCAGCCAGACGTACACCACGGTTACACGGAATTTGTGTCCAGGGTATTTTTGCTTTTAAAATTCCAGCAGTATAGTGGTTCCATATTTCTGAAACAACTACAAGTCTGGATAATATCCTGTGAGGAATAATGCTGAAATTTCCTACATGTATCTTCTGACCAGTTAGCAGATGATAAAGCAATTGGTAAATTTTATAAAACACCTTGAATATCTGATTCTCAGAACGTTGATTTCTTCGGGCAAAAACTATCTTCTTATATCCTTCTGCACTACATTTCTCTATGAGTCTTAACACATCTCGAGGAGTATCTTCTCCGTCTCCATCCATCACAACAACTGCCTGACAGATTATATTAGCTTCAATATAAGCTAATCCAATAGCAATAGCTCTTTGATGCCCTAAATTTCGCTTCAATTCTAGGCAATTCACTTTTTGAATAGCGTTGAAATGTGCAAACATGAAACTATCATGAGGAGGTATGGTAGATGCGTCATCTATAACTAAAATTTCACATTGTATTCTTTCATTACTCAGAACTTTGTCTAAATCTATCAGCAACATATCTAATGATTGCCAATCATTAAAAACGGGAATTACTATCAAGATTAATTCATTGAGAGACTTTTCATAATTCATGATTGGTAACAAATTATTGCTCTTTGATGAAAAAAAATTATACAAATTAATTTATAAAACGAAAATAGTGTATGGCTACACCTAACTCTCTAGTATCGCTATTACGTAAAACTTTGGAAGGTTGCCAAGTTTTACTGGCTATAGTAATTTTTCCATTCCATTCTAGAATAGGAATTTTATATAAACCTTGAGATGAATATTTGGGTACATAAACAGATTGGACTGAACTACCAGTCGTAATCTTAACGTCTAGATCAAATGGTGCATAGTTACTAATACAAAATTCAGCAAACTTGGCATTAATGTTACTTGCACAAGTAATTGTGGATTTTGCTCCTATAAATCGTAATTTTAAATTGGAATCTGTTTCTTCCGATGCCCAGGTTCTACATTCATCTGGCGGAAGCGTAATTTCACTTGGTTGATAATACATATTACTCTTTTTAGCAATTATTACATCAGCTAAAGGACTGTCATCAGAACGATACCTTTTAGGTGTCCATCCAAGCATTAATAATGTTCTCATAAAGTAAGATGTATCAAAACCATTTTCAAGCCAGCCAAACTTACGGATAGACCAGATGGACATACCATCTAGTCTTAACCCCCAAGGAAATGGAAAGTCTGCAACTGGCTCGGCAGCAAAGGCTATTAATCCTTCATCTTTAATTAAATTGTGTAGATTTTTTAGTAGTTGTAAATGATTTGCACAATGGTGAAAACACTCAAAAAATACTGCTGCATCATATTTTACGTTAGCGGTAAACTCTAACATATCTTCGTTAACTATTTTGACTTGGTTTGATAAATTTTGCGTTCTATATTTAATTAGATCGAGAAAAGAATTTTCGCAATCTACGGCTGTTAATTTGTAACCCATCTGAGCTAAATGCAAAGTAGTATTACCCCAGCCAGGTCCGAATTCAACAACTTGAGAATCAGGAGCTAAATTCATGGTTCTAATTAAAAAACCTTGAGCAATTAATTGGTTTCCCACAGTATTTGGACTTTTAGTACAATAGGGAAACGGCATATCTCTTAATACTTTAAAATCAAAAGGAGAATGTTCATTTGCAATTGAATATTCATTTCTACCTGATATGTTCAAGTATAATTGCATTTGAGCATTATGATATTCTTGAGAATAAGGGTCTTTTGGCAAAGGATTATCAACTATATAACAAAACTCTGATAACGCTTGTCGAAGTTCGTCGTCAGAAATTTTACCTCTTTCATCTACATATGCAATTTCTTTATCCAAATCTTTTAAATTATTAATGTATTTAACTGGATTCATATCTTTTGTAGAATCTTCGCCATTGTTTAAAAGCTGTGCAAAAAAAGGCAATGTATTAACTTTTTTCTTGAGTTTAGCAAACATAGTAAGTTATATTACCTATTAAATTTACAATAAAATTATTTATATCATAAAACTAATCAAGGATGGCAACTTTTAACAACACTTATAAAAGTATTCTTAATACTAATAAAACTCTAACTTTTAATTTCACATAACTAAATAAGCTGGATTTTTACCCAGTATAAAAGTATTATATTATTGAAAAATCTTATTCAAGAATATAAGTAAATATATAGTTACTGTAATAATTTTAAATAATCGTTCTCTATCTTCGACCACACATAATTTTTTCCAACAAAGCTTTTTCCCTGCAAACCTAGTTGATAGTTAATTTGCTGATCCATTATTTCTATAGCTACCTGAAACTCATCTGCATTGGTATACCAAACTCCACCTTGCGCCCTCAAACATTGTCCTACCAAAACATCACATTTTCCATTGACTATGACAGGCTTGCCTATTATCCAAGCTTCCAATAACACCATAGAAAGACTTTCATAGGGTGAGGGCATTACCAGCAAATCACAAGCTGCTAGAGCATCCCACTTAGTCTGTTCATCTACAAAACCCAGCGCCAAAATATCTGGATGGTGGGGAATTGGCATTGTTGGCTTGCCTAGCAATACTAACTTTCTTGAAGCAGATTCCTGCTTTCGCAACTGTATAAAGTAGTCAAAAAGCTCTTGACACCCTTTAGAGGGGTCTATTCTACCAATATAAAGCAGAAAAGGTTCATTAATGTTATGTTTTTGCCTGAATTTTTTTGCGTTAATGGTTGATGGTGGATCTATCGCTACACCAGCAACGGGGCCATCGAAGTTTATTTGGGGAAAACGTGTCTTGAGAAAATCTCGTTCTTCTATCGTGTTGAAAATAAATCCACGAGGTTTTTCAAAAAATTTATCCCACATACTCATATAAATGGGCCATTCATTGTGAGCGCAAGGAGCTAAATAAGCCCTTTCTATTACAAAGGGCAAAGTAAAATAAGTTGTTGCATATAAATAAGTAAAAAAAATAAACGCGTCGTATTCGTGCTGTTGCTGTTTGACATAAGCAATCAAGTCAGGAGAAAATGGACCTTGCGATCGCATCCATGCTTCTTGTTCCTTGATCGAGACCTTTTTTAAATGAGGATAAATTTTTTCAGACAAATGATTAAATTTTTTGATATCGCGTATCTCTGCTACCTGGAAACGCCGCACTTTAACGCCAGACACTTCCGTTAAGCCTGGTGAATAGTAGTTTTTCCAAGTCATGTAGTCTAATGCACAGGTTGTCAATATTTCCGTATCCCAATGATTAGACATATGTTGGGCAATTTTAAGGCAGTGAGTTTCGGCTCCACCGTTAACCTCTAATCCACAGCGTTGGACTACGAAAGCTACTCGCATAACATTAATTACAAAAAACTTTTATTTGTAGCTTAGTCAAGTGTATGCAATTTACTATCGCTAAATTTTATTATTTTGGATTAGCATTTTTTCGGAATAAATTTAATAAGTCATTTACATAGTTTACTACGTTATTTCTCCATTTTTAAAATTACACTATTTAATTTTTCAACTACTGCTGTCGTTAAAAATTTTTCTCGCCTTCTCCTTTGTGCATAAATTACCTTTGATATTAGTGATTTATCATAGATCAGTAACTTTGCCAAGGCTGCAACCTGAACTAAATCATCTTTACTGTTAAATATCACACCTGCTTCACCTAATGTTTCTGGTACAGCAGTACTTTTGTAAGCCAAAATAGGAACATCAAACCACATTGCTTCAACCAGTGGTACACAAAAACCTTCATGCTCACTCATTGACCAAAACAAGTGTGCAGTGTGATAAAATGCTAACAATTGGGCATCATTTACTTGTCCTGGAAGCATTACAAAATTTGTCAGGTTGAACTTTTCAATGATATTTATTAGGTAGCAGTAGTACGGATCGTTGATCTCACCAAAACCAATTAAAATTAGTCGCGCCTCTCGATCCATTGTTAAGTAGTGGGCAAATGCTTCTATGAGTTGATCTTGGCGCTTATTTGGTGCTAAACGACCAACAAAAAGCAAATTAGCCTTACCATCTTGCAATTGCTGCATTAATTCAGCATCCGCAGGTATATCCCATTTACTAGGGTTGGTAGCGATTGGTAATACCCTTGGTTCATGAAACCCAGACTCTGCAAGTTCTGCCGCATTGTAAGCAGAATCTCCAACTGATATTGGAAAGTACTGGGCTAGTTGTTTTAGTTCAGTGCGACCTTTTTCTAGAATCTTGGCAAACTCCGGTCGATAAGGCAAAAAAAACTCAGCCGGCGTGATGTTGTGATAAATTAAGCATTTTACACCAGAATGAGCGATCGCATAATCTGTAAGTTCAGAACCAATTGAATGATGGTAAATTAATCCGGCTTGGCGGTTGATATATTTTGGTTGAAATACTGTTGCTTCATGAGCAACGCGCTCATCTACATACCTAACAAAAATATCAGATTTATATCCCCAGTCGCGGAGATAATTTCTTATTGCTAGTGCGTGATTAGAGATAGCATCACCATAAGCAAGATTGGGTAGAAGCTGATGGATTTCTTGAAGCTTTCTTAAGTTATTCTTAGTTGTTACTGGTGCTGATTGTTTAGATAGTCCAAATACAGCTTCATAACGTTGAATAATTTTATCCCATACAGCATTTTCATTCGCATAAACTTGACCGTTTACTCCATATTCTGTTAATTTGTCCTTTTCTATTTGGTCAATTTTAGCGAATAATTCTGTCCATTCACTTTCTGTATCTGCTAGCCAACCACCTTTCGCAGACTCGACAGCCATTGCAGTAGCCAAACACTTTCGATGAGCAACAGCAGGTTTTTTATAAAACCAAGCTTCCATTATGACGCGAGAATAACTTTCGTTCTGACTAGGTTGAAATAAAGCTAAACAGTTAGCTAATAATGCTTCTTTTTCGCTTTCTGCAACCAAATCTAAATCAATTAAACCCGGTACTGAAGCAAGAAAAGATGGATTCCCAGGGCCAGCAATAACTAATTTTAGATTAGAGTCTGGGTGATTTTGCTTGAAATTTATATAAGCTTTAACTAATAAATCTGTATTTTTTGTTGAATCTCGGCGACCTAGACAAAGAATAAACCGCTCTTGTTTGATATTAAAATTTTTTATTTGAATAATTTCTGTGTTGTTATGAGCGCCCGCTTCTATTCCTGCACCTGCTACAAGGCTTTTAGTAATAATACCAGGGCCATATAATTTTCTTGCTAATTGAGCTTCACCCTCACTGATGAATAATAATCCTTTTGCTAAATGAAAAATCTTAGCAATTTGTGGTAAGTAAGCATAAGCTTCATCGTGCAAGCAAGGCTGTAAAAAAGCACGACTGGCTACAATCTCCAAACTATTTAAAATAAGTCCATAGAGATAAGGTAAAAATAAAAATGCTTGATATTGATCTTTATGTTTTTTTAGATAATTTAGTAAATCACTAGAATTAATATTTTCAGAACAAAATATACCTGCATTTTTTACAGTTACAGGGCTGACTCCAGGCTTTAAAGCCGACGATGGCAAGCTTAATATTAAAGCGTTAACATCATCAAAACTAGCGCGATCGCGGTAATCAACTTTAAAGCGACGAATCTTTAAACCTTTTTCTTGGCTCAATCCAGATTTTAGATGATTAACTGACCAATCATCCTGAAAAGAGCGACAGCAAGTTGTTAAAACCTCAATTTGATGTCCTCGTTGTGCCAAACGTGTCGCCACTTGCCAAGCTTGTTGTTCTGCGCCTCCTTTTAAACCTTCACCAAACCAAGGGGTAACTATAGCTATTGGTTTCATTTTTTATATCCAATTACTGTATAATTGCGGGAACCAAAGAACCAGTTATTAAAAGTCAGAGTTTCTATATATTCTTTGTCAAAGGGGCTATTTTATATTGGGTTTAAAGACAAGATACAAAGAATTTAACATTTGATAAGCCTTATAGATGCAACCATTCTTGACAGTTCGAGAAGACGCATAAATAGGGCAAGCAGGCATGAGAGTAAAACTCAGCAATAAATTCTACTTCTGTGTCATTCTATCTGGGGCGCTAGCCAGAAATTAATAATTTGTCTAACATTATTAACTTGTGGATTCAAAAGAATCCAATTTTCAACAAAAACTTGAACATGATATAGGAATCCGGTTTGATTACTGAATCACTCGTAGAGTTAAGGGACTGGGAATTGGGGACTGGAAAGAAGGAATAAAGGTGTACCGAATTTTTTTCAAAAATCAAATATGAGTCCTATATTTAGGGCTTGCTGAATAGAATTGTAATATAGACCAGATAAGGGTTTTAAGCCTTTTTCCAACAAACAAGTGCAAGGTTATAGCATCTAGAGTCTCAAAACCCTTGCACAATCGTTAGCGATCGCTGGGTAAATTTGGAAACTGAGCGATGAAACAAGTATTTTGTAAGCTGTGTGCCTTCTACATTTGCTTAAGAGACTTATTCAGCAAGCCCTATTTAATTTGTGCTTAATACTTCATACGTTCTAATCAAATCATTGCTAATCACATTTCCTTCGATAAGAGAAGGGCTGATAATTGCTATTTTTGTTAGATTAGTAGCTAGTTTAGCTTAAAGTTGGTTACATAATTAATGTTTTTTATATAGTATTTTTGTCAAAATAATTGTACTGTGTTCATAACAAAAGCATTCTATCTAATTCGATGAAACTTGTAATTTTGTTATTAATTATCGTATTTGCTATTTGTGAAAAAGCAGCACCATAGTCAGCTATTTCATGAGAAGGAATATCCTTGTTATATTCTGTACTCTCTCTCAATCTATGATTCAATGACCATACGATCCACAAAAAAGAATTAATATTTCTTTCTTTTTCAATAGGTGATGCTAAACCTAGATCAATAATGAAGGTTTTATGATCAGAAACCATGACATTCCAAGTACGAATATCATTATGATATAAACCTTTTTTTTCTAGTTCTGCCAATACTTGGATAAGCTGATTAATAATTCTTTTTTGACTTGAGCTATCAAGGTCGTTTAAAATATCACATAATAATTGACCTTCAATATTTTCTAAAACTATATATGCTCTTTCATCATTTATCTCATAATCCAAGAATTTTGGGACACCATCAATTTCATCTTTATCTTTTAATGCAATAAAATTCGCTATTTCAGATATAATTTGTATTTTATTACTATTTTTTATATAATCAAGACGATTAAGGAATAAATATTCTTTAATAAATTTATTTTGGCTGAAATAGTAGAGTCTACCACTAGGTGCAGATGAATCTTTATAAGCTTTCCATATTAACTTATCTATTTCATAGATATTGTTGTTGACTTTAATTATTTTTTTGCTGATTGCATAAAGAGGTCTTTTAACTGAAGAAATATGAGTAGAAAAATATCCTATTAAATTAATATGTATATCTTGGCAGTTTTCAAATATGCTTAGTGAATCATTTAGCAATGCTTCTCTCCAACATAAATTTTTTTCTTTATTTTCTTCATCTTTAACAGCTAACTCTACAATAACTACTGGTACTTTATCCAAAAGTACTTTCATCATTTTTTTTGTATATTCAATTCCTTTAAAATATATTATATGATGAATAACTGATAATAAAAAAACAACATCATATTCTGATTTTTGGATTAAATTAATATAATCTAAATCAAATTCAGCTACTTTAAAACAAACATTAATACCATTTATTTCTGATATTAAGCGACTAGCTAAGACATTTTCTATATTATTATCAATTCCTAAAACATGAGCTTTTCTCTCTGCAAAATAGAAGGAATTATATCCTAAAGAGCTACCTACATCTAATATTTTTATTCCTGTTAAGTTGTTCCCTAAAGTTAGAAGAGTATTTTCTATAGCTTGACATCTATCCTCACAACTTCTTTGCGGTACGGAGTTTTTAAGTAAATAAGGTATTTTGTAAAGGGGTTGATAATATTCAATTTTTTTGAGTAAATGGCTTAGTTTAATTAAAGGATTATCTAATGTTGTCAATAAATTATCAATCTCATTGATTATTTGTTGTTCTGTAGAATCAATCCGTTGTTCTATAGAATCAAGTTTGGACATTAAACTTTGATTAAGTTGCAAAGATTCTCGAAGAGCCTGAATTAGATTTTCATTAACAACCCTTTGCTTTTTTAAGATAAATCCATATATTTTTAAAATACTTTTTTTTATAATTTTAATACTAAAAGGAAACTTGTTTATTTTTTCTGGTAGCTCAGATGGAACTTGGGAATATAACTCGGAGTCATTCAATAGAGCTTCAATGCGATAAAATTTATTTATGAGATCATTATCTTTTAAAACCTTGATTTCATTTGCAAGACTTTCATGAATAGGAAACAAAGATTTGCGATTAGCAACTTCTAGTCTAATTTTCTCCATTAATTCACTTATATTAATTTCTAAGTTGTTTTCTTCAATCAAAATTAATACTCCTAAATTTAGCTGTTAAATATTTTAATTAATAAATAATGGTTGAATTTTATAGCATTTTTCAAAAGGACTTTATTTTTGATTAACACTTTTAAAATAAGACTTTACAACTTCATTGGATTCTCCAGATAGTTTTATATTACCCTTCTCTAACCAAATTGCTTTATTACAAGACTGTTTAATAAAATCCATTGAATGAGAAACAACTAAAACGGTAGCTTTGGCATCCCAAAATTTATTCATACGTTGCTTAGACTTATTCTTAAAACTCTCATCCCCCACCGATAAAACCTCATCCAAAATCAAAATATCCGGCTGTACATCAGTAGCAATAGAAAAACCCAAACGAGCAACCATACCCGAAGATAAACCCTTAACTGGAACTAAAGCATAATCTTCCAATTCTGCAAACTCCAAAATAGAATATGCTCTTTCTCTCATCTCAGTCCTAGAAAAACCCAACAATACGCCATAAAGCAAAATGTTGTCCATGACAGAAATTTCTGCATCAAAAACTGCTCCCAGTTCAATCAAGGGAGCAATTTGACCTCGCACTCTTACTGAACCAGTCGTTGGTTGAAGAATGCCACAAATTATCTTTAAAAGTGTTGATTTTCCTGAGCCATTAGCCCCAATAATACCTATTTTTTCCCCTCTTTCTACCACCAAATTAATTTTATTTAATACCAACTTCTTTGCAGGCTTGCGATATTTTCCCTCAAATACAGACAATAATGTTTTCTTTAAGTCATAAGAAAACTCCTCTTGAGTCCTTCTCCACAGCGAAACATTATCCAGGCGAATTACTTCCATTTACAGTAAATCCATAAACTGATGTCGCCACAGATGAAAACAAGTCCATCCGAGAGTCAAAATAATTACGCCACTAAGTAACGCGCCCCAAATTAAACCTAAGTCTGGTGGAGATCCTGATAATGTAATTTGACGTAGACTTTCAATAATCGGGGATAAGGGATTCAAACCTAAAAACTGCTTTACCTGCTTTGGTACAATAGCGGCTGGATAAAATATAGGACTACTGAGCCAAATCACAAATACAACTAACTCATAAAAATAAGGTAAATCTCTAAAAAACACGTATAAAGCGCTTACCAGGAAGCCAATTCCCGTACAAACTAAAACTAGCGCCAAAAATGGAAATATCAGCGCCAGCACATTGGTTAGACTTTTGGAATTAAGAAAAGTCATCAGCGCCAGTAAAGGAAATGTTCCCACTGCAAACTGAAATACATTTGCTGTAATCATTGATAGAGGAAAAACGCTGACTGGCAAACGAATTTTATTCAGAAGTGAGCCATTACCAACTACACTACTCAATGCCTGAGAGGTGGAAGACGAGAAAAAATTGATGACCACCAACCCTGTAAAGGCTGCCAATACATAGTTCATTATGGAATTGCCATAATAGGATGCAAAAGTCGCGCCAAAGATTGCCGTATATAACCCAGTCATGATCAAGGGGTTCAGCAGTGACCAATATACACCTAAAAATGACCCGCGGTAGCGCACTTTTAGGTTACGCGATACCAAAACGTGCAGCAATTCCCAATAGCGCCGCACTTGCAACCAAGTTAAATTATCTTTAAGCGAAATTATCATCCTTAAAAACTGCTACACACCAACAGAGAAGTTATTCGCAAATTTTATACTATCAGAGCGTATATCGCATTAGATTACCATTAAAAACTTTATTTTAAAAACCACTGTCAAATATATAAACTATTGATACTTTCTTCTCTAACCCAAACTCTCCGGATCAATTCCTTGCGATCGCAAATACTCTGCCAATCGCTCTGCACGTTGATATTCTTGTTCAGCCCGTTCCGCCAACGTCGGCACCCAACCTGCGGCATTATACCAACGCAACCACAAACCTGTTGTCTGCTGATAAGAACCTTGCCATAGCCCTAATCCTAGTTCCAACTTGTCCAGCCAGAAACGGTTTTCTGTTAGGGAAATTGCCTCATAACTTGTGCCATTGAGTCGAAAGGTGCGGAGATTATTTTCATAACGATCATAAACAACGTAGTAGGGAACACGCAAAATCTCTTCGTATACTTCCCACTTCGTCGGGGGTTGATTTACCTCCCTTAATCTTTGTCCCAAGTCATCTTGTTCTGTACCTGGTGAAAGTAATTCCACGATTAAAAATGGATTAACTCCCTCTTGCCAAACGACGTAACTTAAACGGAGGTTTTGTTGTTGGCTAGCGCTAGGTACTCCTAAAACCATATACCAATCAGGACGCTTGTACCATAAGGTATGGCGGGGGTCGTAGTAAAGATTTAAGTCACTGGCAACTAAAATTTCCTCAGATGAATAGTTGGGAGGTTGACAAGTTTCACTGAGCAAATCCGCCTGAATGCAATGAAATTCGTCTGGCAAACCTGATTCCCCAACTAATTCGCTAGGTAAATCATACATCGTCGGCATGGTTTCTTGGGGCGGACGGGGTGGAATTGGTTGATACATATTGACTTAACTTAAATTATCTGGATCAATTCCTTGCGATCGCAAATACTCTGACAATCGCTCTGCCCGTTGATACTCTCGTTCCGCCCGTTGATATTCTTGTTCAGCTCGTTGATATTCTTGTTCAGCTCGTTGGCGCTCTTGTTCAGCCTGTTGGCGCTCTTGTTCAGCCCGTTGGCGCTCTTGTTGAGCTTGTTCTTTTCGGGTCGATACCCAATCGGCTGCATTATACCAACGCAACCACAAACCTGTTGTCTGCTGATAAGAACCTTGCCAAAGACCCAATCCTAGTTCTAATTCGTCCAGCCAGAAACGGTTTTCTGGTAAAGATATTGCCTCGTAGCGAGTACCTATGAGTCGAAAGGCGCGGAGATTATTTTCATAACGGTCATAAACAACGTAGTAGGGAACACGCAAAATCTCTTCGTATACTTCCCACTTCGTCGGGGGTTGATTTACCTCCCTTAATCTTTTTCCCAAGTCATCTTGTTCTGTACCTGGGGAAAGCAATTCCACGATTAAAAATGGATCAACTCCCTCTTGCCAAACGACGTAACTTAAGCGTAGGTCTTGTTGTTGACTAGCACTAGGTACTCCCAAAACCATGTACCAATCAGGACGCTTGTACCATAAGGTATGGCGCGGGTCGTAGTAGAGGTTTAAGTCACTAGCAACTAAAATTTCCTCAGATGAATAATTAGGAGGTTGACAAGTTTCACTGAGCAAATCAGCCTGAATGCAATGAAATTCGTCTGGCAAACCTGATTCCCCGACTAATTCGCTAGGTAAATCATACATCGTCGGCATGGTTTCTTGGGGCGGACGAGGTGGAATTGGTTGATACATGACTACTCCTTTGTTGCTTAATTAACTCAAGCTATTTGGATTAACTCCTAATGATCGCAAATGTTCGGCCAAGCGTTGCGAAAGCGTTGCGAATCGCAATTGTGCGCGCTAAAAGAAGAATGATTTAGGATTGCTACATCTGTTTAGTTGTTGATTTAATTTTAAGCTGTTAGGTCAGGAGTTTGGAGTTAGAAGTTGGGAATCTTTTCCCGCATCTCCTCTGAATTTTTGAGAGCAGAGTCACGGATTCCGCTACACTGAGACTTGGTTTATCTGAAATCAGGCATGGAAATCGGACAAAAGGTTAAAGTTTTTCGTTTGCGCGATCGCGTCTCTCCCCCCGTTGTGAAAAAGCTGGGACAAGTGGGCATCATCCAAGGCTACAAACTAACTGATGGTGGCGGAATCGGTGTAGTAGTGCTGTTTGACGACAATTCTTCCACTTGGTTTTTTGAAGATGAAATCAAAGCTGTGTAGTTTGAAGAAGAATTCAGAAGTCAGAATTCAGGAGTCAGAATCAAGACGCTCTCTACGTTCGCGCAGCGTGTCGCAGACAGACGCTAAAAGCAAACGCGGACTCGCTACGGCTACGCTATCCGCCAGTCGTACAGAATTCATTCTGAATTCTGACTCCTGACTCCTGAATTCTGTTCGATAAAGAACTCAGATCGAAGTTTTTTTTAGTATCTGAAGTTGAAAGCACAAGTTGAGAGTCTTTGTTGAGTGCTAAGTTGGAGTTGAAAACATAGGCGGTGAAAATAGGAATCAAGTAATGACTCTAATATTGACATTTTTGGGCAAAGGCGGCATCGCTCGTACCAAAATTGCGATCGCCGCCGCCAAATTATTGGCAAGCCAAGGCAAGCGCGTACTCCTAGCAGGACATCCAGAACCAACATTGTCAATCCTGCTGGGTATTCCCATTGCTTCCGAACCCCAGGAAATTGCTCCCAATTTGCAAGCAGTCCAGTTTCAAGCATCTGTACTGCTAGAGGGCATCTGGGACGAAGCAAAGAAACTTGAGGCGCAATACCTCCGCACACCTATTTTCAAAGACGTTTATGGTCAAGAACTGGTAGTATTACCGGGAATGGACACCGCCCTTGCCCTGAATGCTATCCGCGAATATGATGCCAGTGGCAAATATGATGCGATCGTTTACGATGGCACGGGTGACTCTTTAACATTACGAATGTTGGGTTTACCAGAGTCTCTGAGTTGGTATGTCCGGCGATTTCGGCAATTATTTCTCAACTCCGATTTGGGGAAGACGATTACTGAATCGCCTTTGATTCAACCGCTGATTAGCAGCTTTTTCAATGTTAACTGGACAACAGATAACTTTGCCGGGCCCACTAACCAAGTCAATAATTTATTAGAAAAGGGGAGAGATGCTCTTGCTGATCCTAAGCGTCTTGCTACTTTCTTAGTGACTACAGGAGATGCCATTGACGTAGCAAATGCTCGTTATTTGTGGGGTAGCGCTCAACAAATTGGTCTAACTGTTGGTGGTGTTCTGCTTGTGTCTTCTGAGACAAATGTCAACCTGTCAGAAGAATTTACACCCCTACCTGTGAGCGTCGTTCCCGACTCGCCAACAGGTGACTGGCAAGCACTAATAGACGCCCTACCCAACTTTGAGGCACAAGCGTTACAGGCTCCCAAACCGATTGAAATAGACATCCACAATCGTCAGGTACGGTTATTCTTGCCAGGATTTGACAAAAAGCAGGTCAAACTCACCCAGTATGGCCCAGAAGTCACAGTGGAAGCAGGAGATCAGCGACGGAATATATCTCTACCCCCGGCTCTGAGTGGCAGACCCGTTGCTGGAGCAAAGTTTCAGAATAATTATTTGATAATTTCGTTTTAAATTGGGGAACATGGAGACTGGGTGCTAGGGGCAGGAGAATAGGAAAGAAACTTAATCACCAATGCCCAATAATGCCAGTCGCCTGAAATGGGAAACCCGCCCACGGCGCTGGTTCCTCAATGCCCAATGCTCTATTAATAAGTAGAAATTATGACTGAATCAAGTCCTATTACTCCAAATTCCAACCCATCTGAGGCAATAGACTCAGTAGCCATTAATCCTAGCGAACAAGCGATCGCTCCGCCCGCCGCCGGCATCGCATCTGCCGATCGCAATGCGAAAACTAGGCAGTTGTTGGGGATGAAAGGTGCAGCGTCAGGAGAAACTTCCATTTGGAAAATTCGTTTGCAGCTAATGAAGCCCATCACCTGGATTCCCCTGATTTGGGGCGTAGTCTGTGGTGCGGCTTCTTCGGGTAACTATACTTGGACACTGGAAAATGTGTTGAAGGTAGCAACCTGTATGTTACTGGCTGGCCCATTGATGACAGGTTACACCCAAATCCTCAATGATTACTACGATCGCGAAATCGATGCGATCAATGAACCCTATCGCCCCATTCCCTCTGGAGCAATTGCTCTAACCCAGGTAATTATTCAGATTTGGGTATTACTGATTGCTGGTATTGCTCTGGCATTTGTGTTAGATGTGTGGGTTGGTAATGAATTCCCCACAATCACAGCGATCGCGATTATCGGTTCTTTCATCGCCTACATTTATTCTGCACCTCCTCTGAAACTCAAGCAAAATGGCTGGTTAGGTAGCTACGCCTTGGGTGCAAGCTATATTACCCTGCCTTGGTCTACAGGACACGCTTTGTTTGGTGAGCTCAATTCTACAATTGTGATTTTGACAATGTTCTACAGCTTGGCTGGATTGGGTATTGCCATTGTCAATGATTTCAAGAGTGTAGAAGGCGATCGCCAGTTAGGATTAAAATCACTACCTGTAATGTTTGGCATCACTACTGCGGCATGGATTTGTGTAGTGACGATTGATCTGTTCCAAGGATTGATTGCAGCTTATCTTGTCAGCATCCACGAGAATTTGTACGCAGCAATACTATTACTCTTAATCATCCCGCAAATTACCTTACAGGATATGTATTTTCTGCGCGACCCCGTGAAGAATGATGTTAAGTATCAAGCCAGCGCCCAACCGTTCCTTGTTCTAGGAATGCTCGTCACTGGTATAGCCCTGGGTCATGCTGGCGTTTAACTTTATACTTTTATAGTGAGTGAGAAGTTAGGAGTTAAAAGTTAATATACTTCTAATACCATTTCACGAAAACCTTGATAAACATAGATTTCTCGTAGGGGCA
>NZ_JBGTFY010000333.1:0-17550 GCF_041747015.1 Nostoc sp. | reverse complement strand
TAGCTTTTTATGTTTTTGACCATATAAAGACGAAAATGTCAATCCCACCCCTTGGCTCAGTGTAGTAATTTTGAACTTATTTGTGCTTTGGGTGAACCCCAAAACTACCGTGTCAATAGGGTTTGAGATGCGCTTACCCTGTATATCCAGAGCATTGGCCATTGGGCATTGGTAACTTCTTCCCCATGCCCCATTCCCTATGCCCAAAAACTCCATCCCCCTGTGGGTGGGGGTTTTTTATTAATTCGTAACGTATTAAATTTGGCAATACCCTGCATTAAAAACGCTACGCTTTTACGCAAAACTGTACTTAGTCGCTCAAATGCTTACAGCCAAGGATGACGCGGTGGGTTAACACCATTCAAGTAGAAATTACCAACGGCGTAGTATTTCCAGCGAACGGGGTCGTGTAGAGTATGAGTCCGAGCGTTGCGCCAGTGGCGGTCTAAGTTATACTGCCGCAAGGTAGACTTTGTACCAGCCAATTCAAACAGCTTGTTAGTTGTTAAAATCGCAGCTTCCGCAGCCAGTGCTTTCGCTTCAGCCACAGCAATCGAAGCTTCTGCCACACTCGTATCGGTTGAATCTGCGATCGCTCGATCAATATACTCACCCGAACGACGCAGCAGTGCTTCGGCTGCATGAACTTGGATAACTACGTTCCCAACGTTGTAGATAGTCAATGGATCTTCGTAACCATGCTCCAATTCAACATCAATCCAGGGACGAGCATAGTTGTGAACATAGTGGATTGTATCTCTCAACGCTGCTTTGGCAATACCGACATCTACGGCTGCTTGAATAATTTGGGCGATCGGGCCTTGGGTCGTTGGACGCTCAAAGGCTAAGAAGTGAGGAATCACATGGTCTGCGGAGACTTCCACATTCTCAATAATCGTAGTGCCGCTAGCAGTGGTACGCTGCCCAAAACTGCTCCAATCGTCAATGACATTTAAGCCTGGTGTACCGCGTTCTACCAGAGCAATCACTGTTTTATCGTCATCATTACGAGCAATGACTGGAATCCAATCAGCCACCAATGCACCGCTAGAATAGAATTTTCGTCCGTTGAGAACGTATCCATCTCCAGACTTTTCTAGGCGTGTCTGCACGTCGGTTACTGATTTAGTACCAATTTCAGAGAAAGCGTTACCAAATCGCTTACCTTGCAATACTAGGTTAAAGAAAAAACGTTTTTGTTCTTCCGTGCCATCCAATCGAAGCGATTCCAAAATATACCAATGATTTTGGGGTATTTGTCCCAAACTCGAATCAGCTTCCGAGATGATTTTGGTTACTTCGGCCAAAGTGACATTCGATACGAAAGCACCGCCATACTCTTTGGGAACTGTGATTCCCCACAGCCCACTTTGAGAGTATCTATTCACCTCATCAACAGGTATCTTTCCTTCTCTGTCTCGTTCGGAATCTCCTTTGACAAATTCAGCAGCTAATTGATGGGCGATGGCGATCGCTTCAGTATCGTCACCAATTACATGAGCTTTTTGTTCAGTAGTCGTATTAATTACAGTCGTCATGTGTTACCTTACCTTTGTTTTTGTTGCGTAATTTACACAGGTATATACTTCGTTAACAAAGTTATCTCAATCGCAGTGTTAGCAGATGTTTAAGCCGTCACTAACTCTTCAGATGTGCGACGACGCGATTCAATTTCCCGTACTAAAGGAATTACCGTGCGACCAAAAGCTGGTAAATCATCGCTGTAATGCAAGAATCCACCCAGAATCAAATCCACGCCGACTTCATAGAATTGGCGAATGCGATCGGCAACTTGGTCTGCTGTGCCAATCAAACCTGACTTAAAGCCATCGTTATATTGCACCAAGTCTTCAAAATTAGAGTTTGCCCACATTCCCTCTTTCTCACGAGTTGAAGATCCTGCTTGTTTTACAGCTTCGCCAAAACCTGCAACAGCTTCTTTATCCGCTTGAGCAATAATCTCTCGCAATATGTCATGAGCTTCTTTTTCGGTGTCTCGCACGATGATAAAGGCATTTAGTCCAAACTTGACTTTCCGCCCTTCCTCAGCCGCTAGAGCAGAAACTTCCTGAATTTGTTCGCGCACACCTTCGATGGTGTTGCCATTCATAAAATACCAGTCAGATACCCGCGCTGCCATCCGTCGTACAGCTTTGGAGTTACCACCTTGAAAGATTTCGGGATGTGGGTTCTGATGAATTGGTTTAGGCTTCACCCAACCGCCGTTGATGCGGTAAAAGTCTCCCCGAAAGTGGAACTCTTCTTCTGTCCACATACCTTTGAGTACGCGAATGAACTCCTCGGATCTGCGATATCGTTCATCATGGTCTAACCAGGGTTCACCATAAATTGTGAATTCACCTTTAAACCATCCACTGACAACATTTAGAGCAAAGCGACCTTGAGAAATAAAATCAATTGTCGCCCCCATCTTGGCAACTACACCCGGATGCCATAATCCTGGATGAACTGCGGCAATCAATTTCAGCCGTTCGGTTACAGGTGCTAAAGCTGCAACTGTAGTCAGTGCCTCTAGTTGGTACTCAGCACCGTAGCTGGCAATAAATCGAGCTTGTGCTAAGGCATAGTCAAAGCCTACCTGTTCGGCAGTTTGAGCGAGTTGGGCATTATAATCAAATGTCCAATCTGTGCGTTGAGGAATTTTGCTGACAACCAATCCACCACTGACATTAGGAACCCAATATGCAAACTTAATATCCACCATGATTTGCACCTTTTTTTGTATTTAGTTACTTAATTCGCATGAGCTAATTCTGGAGACTCTACAGGAGAATATTTCACAGCTTTGACAAACTCTTTGAGAGCATCGTTGAGCCTTTGCTCAATGTCCTCATCAAGCTGCAAACTACCATCGGTTTGCTGTTGAATCTGTTTATCTACCTCATAAATACTGGCTAGTATGTGCCGTGCGCCTAACTCAGACAAGATCGGCTTCAGGGCATACTCAACTGCTAATAAATGAGCGATTGTCCCACCAGTGGCGATTGGTAGTACGACTTTTCCTGACAATGCTTTTTGTGGCAGCAAATCCAAAAATGCTTTGAGTACGCCTGTGTAAGCAGCTTTGTAAATTGGGGTGGCAATAATCACACCATCAGCCTTTGCTAATAAAGCTTTTGGCTGTTCTAAAGCCGGGCTATCATATCGTCCAAAAACCAAGTCTTCAGCCGGAAAATCACGAACTGAAATAATGTCAACATTCAAGCCTTGTTGTTGTAAAAGCTTGGCAGCGTATTCTAAAATGCCGTAGGTTCTAGAAGGATGAGATGGACTACCAGCGATCGCTACGATATGAGTCATGTCAAAATCTCCTAATAATATTAATCAACTGTGATCGGTTGCTGCTCTGGAAAATCTTGATTGGCAACAATTTCGCCAAATGGACTTAATACGTGCTGTTGTTCGATTGTCGGAAGATTCTCCAATGGCAGATGTGGGAATAACAATTCTGCCACTCGATAAGCTTCTTCTAAGTGAGGATAACCAGAGAGAATAAAGCTATCAACACCCAAAGAAGCGTATTCCAAGATTCTTTTAGCGACAGTATGAGCATCGCCGACTAAAGCAGTTCCCGCTCCACCTCGCACTAAACCGACCCCTGACCACAAATTTGGACTAATTTCCAAGGCTTCCCGACTACCTTTATGCAGTTGAGTCATGCGACTTTGCCCAACGGAATCCATCCGCGAGTATGCTTTTTGGGCATTAGCGATCGCTTTTTCATCCACATACCGAATCAGTTGATTTGCTGCATCCCAAGCTTCACTCTCAGTTTCCCGGACAATTAGATGCATCCGAATGCCAAACTGCAATGTCCGTCCCTCGGATAAAGCAAGTCTGCGAACTGAGGTAATTTTTTCGGCAACCTGATCTGGTGGCTCACCCCAAGTTAGGTACACATCTACGTGTTTAGCTGCGACACGCTGGGCGATCGCAGAGGAACCCCCAAACCATAAGGGCGGATAGGGTTTCTGAATGGGGGGAAACAGGAGTTTACCACCCTGAATGTTCAGGTGTTCACCTGTAAAATTGATTTCCTCACCTGCGACAATTTGCCGCCACACTGTCAAAAACTCATCTGTCAACTCATAGCGGCGATCGTGACTCAGGTGCAAGCCATCTCCCGCTAACTCTATCGGATCACCGCCTGTTACTACGTTAATCAGTAAACGCCCACCAGAAAGGCGATCAAAGGTCGCCGCCATCCGTGCTGCCACTCCCGGCGATACCAATCCAGGACGCACCGCCACCAGAAAACGCATTTGTCGAGTCAGCGATACTAGAGTTGATGCCACAATCCAGGCATCTTCGCAAGAACGCCCTGTCGGTAGTAATGCCCCTGTATAACCAAGGTCATCTACTGCTTGAGCAATTTGTCGTAAATAAGGAAAGCTAACTGCCCGCCCGCCTGTAGCTGTTCCAAGGTAGCGCCCGTCACCGTGGGTTGGGATAAACCATAGTAGCTGCATGATCCCTTTCCTTTTTAAAATACAGTATTCCGATCGAGATACTGTAATACAGTTGTTAACTTAGGAGTATTGCACAGGCAATTGAGTAAATCAAGCTACTTTTACAAAAAGTCTGTCATCTTGCACCAAGGCCAAACCACTTGAAGCACTGGCTCGGCTATACAAAGTCCGCCTGGGCGGAATAAGAGAAATCAAGGGTTTTGAAGCCTGGGTCCCCAGGCTTTGTTCTGGTAGCCGCGATTTTAATCGTTAGGTGCAAGATGTGAGTCAACCACAGAGTAGAGTACATACTCTGCATCAGAAAAATGAGATAATGACTAGACTGAACAGTTTAGTTTTATTCAAAGGATAACTTGTCCGAGAAAAAACGTTTTTGTGCCTTGATTGAGAAATCCGGGAGGAATTGTTTCCAAAAGACCACCTACGACTTTAGAGTGTTGAAATAACTAAAATAACTATCTATCTGAAGGCGAGGTATGACAACAAACTTTAGTCGGCGATTTATCTTGTTTGGTTCAGCCGCGTTTGCTACCAGCTTAGTGGTGCAAGCTTGCAGTAATCAGCCGACGACACCAACAGCGACAACAACGGGTGGTACTGAAGGGTTTAAAATAGCGATCGCTCTCCCTGGAATGATTACCGATAAAGGCTGGAATCAATCTGGTTATGAAGGAATCAATCTAGCAAAACAAAAGCTAAGTGCCCAAACCGCCTATGTAGAAAAAGTAGCACAAGCAGATCAAACAGAAGTATTAACAGATTTTGCTCGTAAAGGCTACAATCTCATCTTCGCGCATGG
The DNA here is from genome assembly GCF_041747015.1 of Nostoc sp. GTDB lineage: Bacteria > Cyanobacteriota > Cyanobacteriia > Cyanobacteriales > Nostocaceae > Nostoc. The sequence goes on along the minus strand of NZ_JBGTFY010000333.1, from coordinate 12,261 downwards.
AGGACAATTTGATGCCGCAATTGAACAAGTCGCCTCACAGTTCCCCAACACATTTTTTGTGGGAGTAAATGGTAATCTCAAAGGTGAGAATATTGCTTCTTTACGAATAGATCACATACAAGCTAGTTATTTATGTGGCATTATCGGTGCTTATATCACAAAATCTAATAAATTAGCTTATATTGCTGGGGAGAAGTTTGCTGCTACCGAGGGAGAACTACGGGGATTTGAATTAGGGGCAAAGTCTGTTAAACCAAATATCCAAATTACTTCTACTTTTACAGGTGATTGGAATGATGTTGCCAAAGCCAAGGAAGCGACTCTGGCATTAATTTCTTCTGGTGCTGATGTCATCTATCAATGGCTAGATAATTCTTCAGCCGCAGTTTTACAAACAGCAGGTGAAAAAGGAGTATATGCTTTTGGTAACACCAAGGATCAATTAGAAATTGCGCCAAAAGCTGTCTTAACCAGCGCTGTCAAACGCTTAGATTTAGCCATAGCTTATATAGCAGAATTAGCCAAACAAAAACAAATAAAAGGACAAATATATACAATTGGGCTAGAAAGAACAGATATCTTATTTTTAGGAAAATTCGGGGCAATCATCCCGGAGGCAGTAAAGCAAAAGGTATTGAATGCAAAGCAAGAAGTTGTTAATAAAAAAATTGTTTTTGAAGACTGCAAAGAGGCTGGTAAGGATACGCGCTGCGTGAAGAAAGCAATAACATAGGTTTAGCAGACTATATTAAAAAACTTTTGTAATGAGGACTTTAGCCCCAGGGCTATTTCATTCTAGGCATAAACCGCCCAAAACTAAAGTTCCTTTTCTTATAGCTAAAATCCGTTAAAATGGACTATAACATGAGTCTCAGTCGTCTTTAGACGAATGAGTGCTATTAGACTCAGAATTCATTCTAAGGCGGGCTAAATGAGAATGAAATAGCCCTGACTTTAGCCCAGATATTGAGGATAAAAGTCCTGACTACGAGCTATCAGTTCTGTGAATATGAACTATTTACGCTTAAACAATATTACCAAACGCTTTGGGTCTTTTATTGCTAACGACAATATCAATCTCTCTGTCGCATCTGGAAGCATTCATGCAATACTAGGCGAAAATGGTGCAGGGAAGAGTACTTTAATGAATATTATTAATGGACTCTATCAACCTGATGCTGGTGAAATTTACCTCCAAGAAAAACCAATAAAAATTACCTCACCAAATGAGGCAATTAAACTAGGTATTGGTATGATTCACCAACACTTCATGCTTATACCAAAATTGACTGTTACAGAAAATATCATATTAGGGACAAAGAAAATTTGGCGGCTGAATTTACAAGATAAACAGCAAGAAATCGCCGCATTATCCCAAGCTTATAAGTTAGAAATTGACCCCACTGCCAAAGTTGAAAATTTATCTGTTGGGGCACAACAACGGGTAGAAATTCTCAAAGTTCTCTACCGTCGAGCAAAGTTGTTGATCCTTGATGAACCTACAGCAGTTTTGACCCCGCCAGAAGTAGAATCATTAATTGCTATCTTGCGCCAATTGGCAGCCGCAGGCAATACAATTATTTTTATCAGTCATAAATTAGAAGAGGTAATGAATCTCTGTGATTCAGTAACAGTTTTGCGCCAGGGGAAGGTAGTAGCAACAACATCAACTTCAGCGGCGACACCTCAGCAGTTAGCAACATTAATGGTAGGACGGGAGGTAGCTTTACAGTTAAATAAAAGTGCTACATTACCAGGAGAAATAATCCTATCTGTGCAAAATTTACAAGTTGCTGATGAAAGAAATATTCCTGCTGTCAATAATATATCTTTTGAACTGCGGGCGGGAGAAATTTTAGGAATTGCTGGTGTCGATGGCAATGGACAGCGAGAATTAGCTGATGCGATCGCTCTTGTGCGGACTATTAAGCAGGGTAAAATCGAGTTTACGCCCAAACATTCCTCAGTAGGCTACATTCCAGAAGATAGGCAGACAATGGGATTGGTGTTGCAATTTAGCATCGCCCAAAACTTGATTTTAAAAGCTTTTAAATATCTGCCATTTTGTCGCCGTTTTTTGTTACAACAAGAAGCGATCGCTAATCATGCCCAAGCTGCGATGCAAGAGTTTGACATTCGGGCGAATGGGATTGATATCAAGGTAAGTCAGCTTTCGGGAGGAAATCAACAAAAAGTGGTGTTAGCGCGAGAATTAGCCCAAGCACCAGCTTTAATTATCGCCATGCAGCCCACAAGGGGGTTAGATGTAGGAGCGACAGCAGGCGTCCATTCTCGGATATTAGCAGAACGCGATCGCGGTGCCGCTATTTTGTATATTTCTACTGACTTAGAAGAAGTGATCACAATGAGCGATCGCATTGCCGTAATCTACAGAGGTGAGTTTGTGGCTATTTTGGATGCAGCCACGGCAAAGATGGAAGAAATTGGTTTGTTGATGGCTGGTGGTGTTAGATGAAATTCCTGTTACCAATTCTATCACCGCTAATTGCCATCGCCTGTGCCCTCATCGTCGGTGCTATCCTCATGTTAATTGCTGGGGCAAATCCCATCACTGCATACAGCATCTTATTTCAAGAATCTCTCTCTACCTACTTTGGATTTGGTAACACCCTTACAAAAATGACACCGCTATTGTTCACCAGTTTAGGCGTGTTAGTGGCGTTGCGGGCTGGGCAATTTAATATCGGTGGGGAAGGACAAATTTATCTGGGTGCGTTGGGAAGTACTTTAATTGGGTTATACGTGCAAGGATTACCTGCGATGATTCATATCCCCTTAGCACTTTTGGCAGGATTTTTCTTTGGTGCAGTTTGGGGTGGGATTCCTGGTTATCTCAAAGCCATGCGCGGAGTGAATGAGGTAATTACTACCTTGTTGCTCAACTATATCGCCGTGAATTTAATTAGCTACCTAGTCCAAAATCCATTAATGGCAGCAGGCGCGCCTAGTCCTTATTCGCCATTAATTGCCAAAACAGCCCGATTGCCGATTATATTACCCCAAAGCCTCGCCCATGCTGGGATTTTATTCGGTTTAATTGCCGCAGGTATTTTATGGGTATTGTTAGTGCGATCGCCTTTAGGTTATCAAATTACGGCAGTGGGATTTAACCCGATTGCCGCCCGTTATGCCCACATATCTGTTGAACGTACCATTATGCTGGTAATGGCTGCTGCGGGTGGTTTAGCTGGGTTGGCTGGAAGTTGTGAGGTGATGGGGTTGAAATATCGGCTATTTGAACAAGTCTCACCCGGTTATGGGTTTGATGCCATTGCGATCGCTTTTTTAAGTCGTGGTAGTGTTGTCGGTGTAGTATTGACTTCTTTGTTTTTTGCGGCGCTTCGCAGTGGTGCGAATGTGATGCAGCGTGGTGCAGGTGTGCCGGTAACTGTAGTTTACGCGATTCAAGGCTTTATGGTGTTGTTTATTGCTATCAGTCTCGCAGTCGAAAGAGATATCAGAGTCAAAACCAAGAGAGGCTCCAAAGTTTAACCCAGAAAACTCTGCGAAACTTTGCGCTTTCCTCTGCGTTTAAAAATAACTCTATGAATAATCTCAACTTTTTCTCTGATTACTTGGTAGCTACTTTACGTCTAGCCGTCCCCTTAGCATTTGCAGCCCTTGGCGGATTGTACTCGGAACGATCGGGAGTGTTAAATATCGCCTTAGAAGGAATGTTGCTTACAGGTGCTTTTATTAGCGCTGTGGCTACTTTTTCCACCAATAATCCCTGGCTTGGTATCCTTGCATCCTTGATTGCTGGGGGATTAGTCGGACTACTCCATGCTGTTTTGTGTGTGACTTTGCGTGTTGATCAATTAGTGTCTGGGCTAGCAATTAATCTTGTCGCAGCTGGGCTAACATCGTTTTTAGCCCGGTTAGTGTTTAATGGCAGTAGTACACAGCAGTTACCTGGAATCGGGGCAATTATTATTCCTGGTTTAGCTAATATTCCTCTAATTGGACCGCTACTATTTCAATCAGATTTTTTAGTATATTTATTATTTATATTAGTGATTTTAACTAGATATATTTTATTTAAAACTAGCTTTGGATTGACATTGCGGGCAGTGGGAGAATCTCCTAAAGCTGCTGAAACGGCTGGTATTTCGGTACCATTTGTCCGTTATATTGCAGTGGTGATTAGTGGCTCTCTTGGGAGTTTAGGAGGTGCTTATTTAACTCTGGTACAGGTTAGATTTTTTGCCGAGGGGATGAGTGCTGGTAAAGGATTTATTGCGATCGCTGCATTAATTTTTGGCAGATGGCATCCTTTTGGTACTGCTTTGGCTTGTTTACTGTTTGGGGCTACAGAAGCTTTACAACTGCGAATTCAGGCTTTAGGGGCAAATATACCTTACCAATTTTTAGTCATGCTACCTTATGCGATCGCTTTATTGGCATTAGTCGGTAAGTTGGGCAAATCTACTTACAAGGGTCAATAACAGCTTGGAAGCAAGCCTACGAGCAACATGGAATTGACGGATTGCGGCTGAACTATGAAGGATGTTGAGTGGTTTATTCGGCACACTACTTTTGATTTTACCACCCTTCAGATGTACGGAATTTGTTCAAAACTCAAGTAGGATTCCTATATTAGGTCATGGGTGCAAGATGCAAAGATATTTGAAAGTACTGAGACTATTTTGGAGTACTGCGATCGCATCTGAGTTGGAGTATCGCATCAACTTCCTCATAGCTACCGTTAGTAGCTTGGGCAATCTTGTCGGCAGCCTCTTTGGACTATTCTTATTTTACCGTACTGGCTACAGCTTTAGTGGCTGGTCATGGGAAGCAGCTTTAGTAGTTCTGGGAATTTTTACCTTGCTGCAAGGGTTTTCTGCCACTTTTCTGGCGCCAAACTTAAATCGCATTGTCCGCCATGTCCAAGAAGGCACATTAGACTTTGTATTATTGAAACCTATTCGCAGTCAGTTTTGGCTTTCCACCCATACCCTTTCACCTTGGGGAGTGCCGGATCTAGTTTTTGGTAGCATGATTATTGGCTACGCAGGTAAACGCCTTGGCATCAGAATAGACAACTATCTAGTTAGTCTAGTGCCGTTGTTTTGCGGCTTGGTGATTCTATACAGCCTGTGGTTTATACTGGGTTCGCTGAGTATCTGGTTCGTAAAAATATACAACGTTACTGAAGTACTGCGGGGTTTATTAGAAGCTGGACGCTATCCAATTGCAGCATATCCCCCTACTTACCGCTTTTTCTTCACCTTTGTGATGCCAGTGGCTTTTTTAAGTACTGTACCAGCCGAAGTGATGCTGGGTCGAAGTGAAATTAGTTGGTTGATAGGTGCGGCAATACTGGCAGTTGTGCTATTCTTCGTTTCCACCTGGTTTTGGCGGTTTGCATTGCGGTTTTATACTAGTGCTTCCAGTTAAGGGCAACTTCTACTGATTTTTACCTAAATTTAAGAAGTTTTTGTAAAAATCTTGAATAAGTTTCAGGAAATTTATATAGCGGATATGATGTCAATGAATAACTTTAGGGTGAAATAGCCGCATTTAATTTAGAGCAGCTAAAATTTTAACCCTTATTCTATGGGCTAGCGATCGCATGGTCACTAATCTGTGACTTAGGCAATAGACATCTCCAAATAAAAATGCACCCAAAGAATGATAAATCGTGCCTTAAAACCTTATGCAGGGCTGGAAGCGCTATTTGCAAAATGATATAATTTCCCAGATTAAATAGAGTTAGAAAAGTATGTCACAGGAAATCATCGATTTCGATACTAATCCACCTGTTGTGGCAGATGAATACGAGCAAACGGCAAGCCTCGCGTTGCCCGGTTATGAAATAATGCATACTTTTGTGCTAGCTTGTTTGCGCTCCTATTTACCGGAAACAGCAAATTTATTAGTTGTCGGTGCTGGTGGAGGGGTGGAGTTAGTTCGCTTGGGGCAAAGTAATCCTCAGTGGCAGCTTTTGGGTGTTGATCCTTCAGCAAAAATGCTGGCGATCGCAGAGCAAAAAATAGCTCAACATCAACTATCTCAACGTATTAAAATTATTCAAGGATATGTTCAAGATTTACCAACTGATCCAGTCTATGATGCAGCAACCAGTATTTTAGTGATGCACTTTATCCCAGATGAAGATAGTAAACTTGCTTTCCTAAAAGGTATTGCTCAACGTTTAAAAACATCAGCAGTGTTTATTTTAATTGATGTTTATGGTACAAAAGGAAGTCCTGAATTAGATACAATCATTGCTACAGTTCACGCCTATTGGCAAGAAACTGGATTTCCTGTAGATAAGCAGAAGCAATTCATGGAAAACTTCAACAACGGGGTTTATCCACTCTCAGAAGGGAAAATTTTAGAATTACTCCACCAAGCAGGTTTTAGCAATGTAATTCGCTTTTACACTGGGCTGTGGGTAGGTGGTTGGATGGCATTTAAAGGGTAATGAATAGTTCGTGGACAAGTCTTTGATACTCGTAAGCGATCTTTCTATATTAATTCTGTAAGTTAAAGTGCCATACCAATAGAGTGCGTTATATCATTTCACTTTGATAAAGTTACAAATGCGTGGGTAAGGGTTTAGCACTGCTAAACCCCTACGAAAAATCTATATGTATCAAGATTTTCGTGAATTGGTATTAGCCATAGGCATAACGCACCGTACAAGATAAGAAGCTAACAATTTTCAACTTCCCATTTTCTTCTGCCCCCTGCCTAGCTCCTGCCAAATACACTGCCAAGGGCACGCGCCATATTTTGCGGCTGCATCGCATCCATTGCGGCGGTGGGTTCATAGCCGCAGTGAACCATACAATCGGCACACTTGGGATTACCACTCTTCTGGCCATATTGACTCCAGTCAGTTTCTCCTAATAATTCCTTGAAGGTAGAGTAATAACCTTCGTTCAGAAGATAGCAAGGTTTTTGCCAACCGAGAACGCTATAACTAGGGCTACCCCAAGGTGTGCATTCGTAGTCTTTTTCACCAGTCAGAAAATCTAAGAACAGTGGATTATGATTGAAGTTCCAGTTTTTTTCACCAGTTTTGTATGGAGCCAGAATTTCCCGGAAGAGAGCGCGGGTTTGTTCGCGGTGGAGAAAATGATCTTGATCTGGTGCCCATTCATAACTGTAACCGGGAGAAATCATCATCCCGTCAGTATTTAGTGTTTCCAGAAAGTCGAAGAACTCTTGCATATCTTTGGGTTGAGTACCCTCAAAAATAGTAGTGTTAGTGGTGACACGAAAGCCTTTAGCTTTAGCGGCGCGAATAGCTTTGACAGCAATATCAAAAACGCCTTTGCGATCGACACAATGATCGTGCAACTCCCGCATCCCGTCTAGATGCACACTAAAAGTCAAGTAAGGGGAAGGCTGAAACTTATCTAAGCTCTTTTCTAACAACAAACCATTGGTACACAAGTAAATATATTTCTTGCGCTCAATTAATCCCCGAACAATTTCATCAATTTGGGGATGTAGCAGAGGTTCTCCCCCAGGAATTGAAACGACAGGTGCGCCACACTCTTCCACTGCGGCAAAGCACTGTTTCGGGGTCAGATTTTGCTTTAATATTTCCGCTGGATGCTGGATTTTACCACAACCAGTACAAGCGAGATTGCACCGAAAAAGAGGTTCCAACATCAATACTAAAGGGAAGCGTTTACGTCCTTTCAAACGCTGAGTAACAAGATACTTCCCAATATCCATAGCTTGTTGTAGATTAACTGCCATTGTTGCGATCGCTCCTCTTGTAGATATAAAAACACCACAGTTATTGTACTTGTCTCACCTACTACCTATTACTGCAATAAATGCACCCTACACGCAAACACTCGCCTTTCCGCAGTCCTACGTACACAGGTTTTTTAGATATTCAATACAGTTCAGTTAAGCATTTCTTCCTTTTCTTCTTTCTCTTCCTTTGCGTCCTTTGCGGTTCGTTAAAAAAATTAAATTTTACAAAGAGTTAAGCCTTAACCCAAGCGTATTGTTTTAAAATTATTACATAACGTAGGGTAGATTAATTTTTGCCGATCGCTGCAACAAAGATGTCGGTCGCTGCAACAAAGATGTCAGTCGATGCAACAAAGATGTCGGTCGATGAAACAAAGATGTCGGTCGATGCAACAAAGATGTCAGTCGCTGCAACAAAGGTGTCAGTCGCTGCAACAAAGGTGCCGATCAAGATACTTGTGTGTACACCGTAGCTGTGCAGGGAGGGGACGGATCAATGGGTGTTGCATCCCAAAGAGAATCCCTATATTTATCATTTAACATATCCCTGAGCAACAAACCAATCCACAGCATCCTTAAGTGCCGCCTTCAGCGAAGATTGAGGTAAACCCAACTCTCGTACAGCCTTTGCCGCATCGTAATACATAGGTTGTTTCGCCATCCGAACGCCATCCAATGGCACTGAGGGCAATTTTCCCAGGGGTGCGAGAATCTTTTCATCAACCCAGGCAACACTAAGGGGCAACCAAGCGGGTACAGTTCCTTGAGGTGCTGAGAGACCTGTGATATCGGCGAGTTCTTCGAGTAGTTGCTTGAGAGTCAGGTTTTGGTGTCCTAAGATATAGCGATCGCCTGATTTACCTCGCTGCAAGGCCAGTAAATGCCCCCATGCCACATCCCGCACATCGATAAAATTCAAACCAGTATCTAAGTAAAAGGGCATTTGCCGCTGTAAAAACCGTAAGATTATATCACCTGTGGGGGTAGGTTTGATGTCTAAAGATCCAATTGGGCTGCTGGGATTAACTATAACTACCTCTTGACCTGAATTAGCGGCTTCCATAGCTGCTTGTTCAGCCAGAAACTTTGATTTTTTGTAGTTACCCACCAACTCGTCTAAGGGACTCTGATGTGTTTCATCCACAACTTGACCAGGCGATCCTACGCCAATTGCTGCCACCGAACTGGTGTAAACGGTGCGCTCAATCCCGGCTTTGCTAGCTGCTGCCAACACATTGCGCGTACCGATAACATTGTGAAGATAGAGTAATTCCTTATCTGATTGCCACAAAGAATAATGAGCTGCGACATGAAATAGGTATTGACAATCTACCATCTGTCGCCAGAGATTTGGATCGTTCAAATCACCTTTAACAATTTCTACCTCCAACCCGCGCAGATTCCCCAGGTTGCTGCTATGGCGTACCAGTGCTTTAACTGTGTAACCCTGCTGCAACAACAAGCGTACCAAGTGGGCGCCAATAAAACCCGTCCCCCCTGTAATAAAAACCTTTTGAGATTTTGGATTTAGCAATTTTGGATTTCCTGTTTTGAATAGCGACTGGGGACAGTTAAACTAATTCGTAATTAAGTTTTGCAACAGAGATTTTAATTAGACATCAAAGCTTGCTGCTCCTTTTTTTATTCTCGTCATAAAGTCAACTCTGCATCTGAGAGCGATCGCACAGAGGTTTATCAAACTCACATTGCAAGTAACTCAGTTGCCCAGCCTGTGATAATATAAGTCTTAAAGATAAGTATTTTTACTATTACAAATTGTTAAGGATCAAGTATGGAACCTATTTCTCTAATTATTGCAGCTTTAGGCGCTGGTGCGATCGCTGCTGCTAAAGATACCGCAGGAACAGCCGTTAAAGATGCCTATCAGGGATTGAAAACGCTGATTAAGAAGAAGTTTGAAAGTGAACCAAAAGCCCAAATGGTTCTGGAAGAACACGAAACAGATCCTGAAACTTATGAAGCACCACTTAAAAAGAAATTAGCTGAAGCTGGTGTTGATCAAGATGCGGAAATTATTAAGGCTGCTCAGGAGTTACTGAAACAGGAAAAGCCTGAAGAGTCAGCAGCAGGTAAGTATAACACAGTGTTTCAAGGAGAAGTGAAGGGGATTCAGGTTGGCGATCGCAACAAACAGGAAAATAAATTTGGCTAGAAGCCACTGGAGTATCTAGATGGCTGAAGAGAGTTCTAAATACAATTCAACGTTTCAAAATGAAGTCAAAGGTGCTGTAGTTGGTGAAGGAAACATTATCTACAACTACTTCTACTCTAGGGAAGAAGTAAAACCTGTTGATTTTGCGATCGCTGTTGATGAATATCTGCCTTGTCCTTATCAGGGTTTGTTTCATTTTGGCCCCAATGATGCTGAGTTTTTCTTTGGGCGGGAAATATTTATAGAAGAACTTTATAGTGCAACTAAAACCAATAATTTTATTCCGGTGCTAGGTGCATCAGGAAGCGGTAAATCTTCGGTGGTATTAGCTGGATTAGTCCCTAAATTGCAAAAAGCGGGTCATTGGCAGTTTACTCACTTTCGTCCTGGTTCTGATCCTTTCCATGCGATCGCTTTAGCTCTTGTTCCTCTTTATACACCTGATTTAGATCAAACTGACCAAATTGCCCAAGCCCGAAAGATGGCTGGTTACTTGCAAGATGGCTCTGTTGTTCTCTCGGACGTTTTTGCTAAAATTCGGCAAAATCACCCTAATCATCGGGTGCTACTGATTGCTGACCAATTTGAAGAAATTTACACACTCTGTAACAATCAGGAAATTCGCCGTAAGTTTCTCGACTGCTTATTAGCCAGTCTAGAAACTCCTGTTTCTCTGTCTTCATCGGCTACGGTGTTGGTGACAACGATGCGGGCAGATTTTTTGGGAAATGCTCTCTCCTATCGTCCTTTTGCTGATGTCTTGCAAAATGCTGACTTGAAACTGGGGCCGATGAATCGGGAGGAACTAACAGAAGTCATTGAAAAACCTGCCCAAAAATTAGGGGTGACATTTGAAACAGGACTGGTAGAACGCATTCTGGATGATGTGGAAGACCAACCGGGAAATTTACCTTTGCTAGAGTTTGCATTAACAGAGTTGTGGAACAAGCGATCGGGTAAACTATTAACTCACAAAATTTATGAAGAAATTGGTCAAGTAGAAGGTGCGTTAACGCGCCATGCTGATGAGAAATATGGCAACTTGACTGATGATGAGAAAGAAAAAGTCCGGCGGATTTTTATTCAATTGGTACGTCCGGGTGAGGGAGCAGAAGATACCAGACGCATAGCGATGAAAGCGGAATTGGGGGAGCAAAGCTGGTCTTTGGTAAAAAAATTAGCTGATGCTCGGTTGGTGGTGACAAGTCGCAATCTCAGCAGTCAAGAAACGGTGGAGGTAGTTCATGAAGCTCTGATTCGTAATTGGGGAGAATTGCGAGAATGGATGAATACAAGCCGCGTTTTTAGAGCTTGGCAAGAGCGACTGCGGGGAGCAAAGGGACAATGGGAAGCAACAAATCGAGATTCGGGGTCATTATTGCGTGGTGCAGCTTTGGCGGAGGCAGAAGAAAAACTGAAAGAACGCCCAGAAGACTTAATTGATGAGAAAGAATTTATTGAGCAGAGTATTCAAGAACAACAGCGCCTCAAGCAAGCCGAAGCAGCTCGCAGAAAGCGCGAAATCAGAACCGCCTGGGGGATTGCGGCTGGTTCTTTGGTAGCGATGGTAATTAGCGGTGGATTGGGTTTCACGGCATGGAATCAGAAAAACCAATCGGAACTCAATCAAGCCGAATCTCTTGGTCGATATTCTTTGTCTCTATTGAATGAAAATAAAGACTTTAGAGGCTTTTGTCCAAGCAATCAAGGCGGGAAAAATTCTGCAAAGCCAACATACAACTAACCCAGAGGTAATGAATGCTTTGCAGGTAGTTAGTTTTCCAGTAAGAGAACGCAACCGCTTGCAAGGACATGATGGCCCTGTCTATAGCGTCAGTTTTAGCGCCGACGGCAAGACTTTGGCTTCTAGCAGTTGGGACAGCACGATCAAACTCTGGAATCTAGAGACAGGAAAGGAAATCCGCACCCTCAAAGGACATGATGGCTATGTTTTTAGCGTCAGTTTTAGCGCCGACGGCAAGACATTGGCTTCTGGCAGTAAGGACAAGACGATCAAACTCTGGAATCTAGAGACAGGAAAGGAAATCCGCACCCTTCCTTCGGAACGCTACGCGAACAAGGGACATGATGGCTTTGTCTTTAGCGTCAGTTTTAGCGCCGACGGCAAGACATTGGCTTCTGGCAGTGAGGACAAGACGATCAAACTCTGGAATCTAGAGACAGGAAAGGAAATCCGCACCCTCAAGGGACATGATGGCATTGTCTATAGCGTCAGTTTTAGCGCCGACGGCAAGACATTGGCTTCTGGCAGTGAGGACAAGACGATCAAACTCTGGAATCTAGAGACAGGAAAGGAAATCCGCACCCTCAAGGGACATGATGGCATT
>NZ_JBGTFY010000332.1:0-23555 GCF_041747015.1 Nostoc sp. | reverse complement strand
CTATAGCTGGTAAACCGTTTGCTCCTGAAGAAATTTCTGCAAAAGTTCTTCGCAAACTAGTTGAAGACGCCAGCAAATACTTGGGTGAAACTGTAACCCAAGCTGTAATCACTGTTCCCGCATACTTCAACGACTCGCAACGCCAAGCGACAAAAGACGCTGGTAAAATTGCCGGGATTGAAGTTCTACGGATTATCAACGAGCCTACAGCCGCTTCTTTGGCTTATGGATTTGACAAGAAGAGTAACGAAACCATCCTCGTGTTTGACCTTGGTGGTGGTACCTTCGACGTATCCGTGCTGGAAGTAGGAGATGGAGTTTTTGAAGTACTAGCCACATCTGGTGATACCCACCTTGGCGGTGACGACTTCGATAAAAAAATAGTTGACTTCTTAGCTGAGAAGTTTAAGAAAGCCGAAGGTATTGACCTGCGGAAAGACAAACAAGCTTTACAACGTCTGACTGAAGCCGCAGAAAAAGCCAAAATTGAGCTTTCTAGCGTCACTCAGGCAGAAATGAACCTGCCATTTATCACCGCTACCCAGGACGGGCCTAAGCACCTAGATACAACCCTGACTCGCGCCCAGTTTGAAGAACTTTGCTCTGACTTAATCGACCGTTGTCGTATTCCTGTGGAAAACGCCCTCCGGGATGCCAAGTTAAACAAAGGTGATATTGATGAAGTGGTGTTAGTTGGTGGTTCTACCCGGATTCCCGCAGTCCAACAGATTGTGAAGCAGGTATTGGGTAAAGACCCCAATCAAAGTGTCAACCCTGATGAAGTTGTAGCAGTTGGTGCAGCTATTCAAGCTGGGGTGCTAGCTGGCGATGTAACTGGCATCTTGCTCTTAGACGTGACACCGCTATCTTTGGGTGTAGAAACATTGGGCGGTGTGATGACCAAAATTATCCCCCGCAACACAACAATTCCCACCAAGAAATCCGAAGTCTTCTCCACTGCTGTGGATGGTCAAACCAACGTAGAAATTCACGTTCTCCAAGGTGAACGCGAATTCTCTAACGATAACAAGAGCTTGGGAACCTTCCGCCTGGATGGTATTCCTCCTTCACCACGCGGCGTTCCTCAAATTGAAGTCGTGTTTGACATTGATGCTAACGGTATCCTTAACGTTACTGCTAAGGACAAAGGCACTGGTAAAGAACAGTCTATCAGCATCACCGGCGCTTCCACCTTGGATAAAAATGATGTTGACCGGATGGTGAGGGAAGCTGAACAAAACGCTTCATCTGACAAAGAGCGGCGTGAGAAGATTGAACGCAAGAATCAAGCCGACTCTTTGGCATACCAAGCTGAGAAGCAGCTACAAGAATTGGGCGATAAAGTTCCTGATGCTGACAAGACCAAAGTTGAAGGTTTGGTGAAAGAAGTGCGGGAAGCAGTTGCTAAAGAAGATGATGAGCAAATCAAGAAGCTCACTCCAGAATTGCAACAAGCGCTATTCGCCGTTGGTAGCAATATCTATCAACAAGCTGGTGGCGGTGCTGCACCTGGTGCTGAACCTCAAGATGGCGGTTCCACATCTAGCTCTGGTAGCGGCGATGATGTAATTGACGCTGACTTTACAGAGAGCAAATAATTCCTCTACTTCTTTTGGGAAGATTATCTTGTCCCACCTTATATTACCCATCCAAGCAAATGCCTGGGTGGGATTTTTTTAGGTGCCGATTTGCTAATAGGTAATGGGTGATAAGTCAATACGGTTCAGTTAAGGTTTTTTGGTAGTGATTTTAAACCTGTAGAGACGCGAAATTTCGCGTCTCTACCAAAGATTTCGGGCTTAACTGAACCGTAATGGGTGATAAGTAGGTCAAAAGTTAAAAAGCAAAAGCAAAAATTTTTATTTTCTCAATCCAAAATCTAAAATCTTTCTATGCCATATCCACAAGCACCTTGGACACTTCAAGGCTATGCTATCCAAACTCTGCATTTGGTGAATATTGACCAAGTACGCTCTTTGATTCCCTCAGACTTAGAAATTATTTCTGTATGGCCTGGTAAAACCCTCGGTAGCGTGTATTTATCTAATTACGGCTCAGGCTCGGTACTGGAGTACAGTGAGTTAATTGTTGTCCCAGCCTTGGTTAATTACCAAAGGAAAATCGGTGCTTGGATTTCCCATATTTATGTAGATAATGCTGATTCGGTGGCTGGCGGTAGAGAAATTTGGGGACTACCAAAGGAACTAGCTGAGTTTACCTGGGAACAAGGAGAGCGTGTCACTGTGTATCAGGGAAACCAAAAGTTGTGTAGTCTTAAATATAATCAACAAAGCTTGGCATGGAGACAAGCGTTAAGTGCTTATGGTTTCAGCGCAAAGGGTACAGATTTACTGATATTTCCGGCTGAATTTGAGTCTCTGTTGGGTTTGATTAGTTCTAAGTTAGAAATCCCTGCCGAAAGTCCTTTTTCTGGAATAGGTTTAGGTCAGTCTTGGTTAACTGTGCGTTGTGAGCAGATGAATCTGCGGGTTGATGCGCCAAAAGTGGTAGGTTAGACCATTTCACGAAATTACTGATACATATACATGGGTAGGGGCGTACAGATGTACGCCCCTACAGCCCTAGCGATCGCACGCTGGAGATGGATGATTTCAGCACGCATTTTTTGTTAGTATGCGGTCTACAGGTTTGCTGAAAGTGCCAGTACTGTTATATATCGAATATTTACCTTTCTGAATGCGATCGCAGTCTTAGAGGTTGTTTGTAAAGTAGTTTGCTGTAATTTTAATCACATTATTACCCCCCTTAATCCCCCCTTTACAAGGGGGGAAACAAGAAAAATCCGGTTCCCTCCCCTTATAAAGGGGAGGGTTAGGGTGGGGTAATAAATATTTGATACATCAATCATGACTTTTCAAACAACCTCTTACCATTAGAAATGCGATCGCACTAATTATATTTTAAAATTGCTCTTCACTTTTTATTAATGTCGTCACAGAGATAGCGATCGCTCTTTGCTTTTGAATTATTCTTTAGATAATCATATGCTGCTACGCAACCGCGCTTGAGAAGTTGATTTAAGTCAAAATCCCAAACCAAAATTTCGTTACCACCAGATGCAATACTTTTACCATTTGGGCTAAAACTGACATCACTGTTACCAAAGCGATCGCTAAAGGATGCTAGCAAAGTACCATCAATGCTCGATAGTTGAACAGTCTTATAACTAGCAGATGCAATCATCTGACCATTGGGACTGAAACTGACTTTATTGACAGGTTCTTCAGTATTTAAAGGTTTTCTTTCCTTGCCTTCTAAACTCCAAACTCTCACGGTTCGGTCTTTACTAGCAGAGACTATCAATTTGCCATTGGGGCTAAAATTGACACTGTTGACACTATTCTCATGCTTGTCAAAAGACATAAGCATTTTGCCATCAAGTTGCCATACTTTAACGGTTTTGTCATCACTAGCTGAAGCAATAAGCTGACTATCTGGACTAAAACTGATGCTGTTAACATTGTCTTTGTGCCCTGTCAATGTCTTGAGAAGCTTGCCGTCAGTCCGCCAAAGTTTTACAGTGTTATCTTTACTAGCTGAAGCTATGAATTGACCATTAGGGCTAATGCTGACGCTTGTAATCTGATTAGTATGTCCTTTAAGTAGCTGCACTTCCTTACCTATTGCACTAGGAATCTGCCAGAGTTTTACTACATCTACACCACTAACAATTGCTATTGTGTCAGTGTTAACAAAGTTCACTTCTTTGACCCAATTACCTTGATTATTAATAGTTTTAATTTGGGATATATCTGTACTTCTATTACCATCAATTTTCCATAATTGTGCCTGATTTTCTTTTGTGCGAATAGCTAAGGTTTCATCCTGGAAGCTCATTGGCAATTCATCATATCGAGCTTCAAAGTTCTCATTAGCCAAGCGCTTAATCTTACTATCATTCAGACCTGTGATAGTTTTGAGCCAAGTACCATCCTGACGCCAAATTTCTACTGTGTTTTTATTAGTTTGTATTGCTAAAATTTGACCATCATGATTAAAAATAATAGATTCAATATCTGCTTTTTTGGTTTTAACGTGAATAGTTCTAAGGAGTTTACCATTACTTTTCCATAGTTTTACACTATTCTTTTCTTCAATTGTGGCTAAAGTTTGCAAATCTGGGCTGAAACTATTTACATATTTATCAATTTTTGAGAGAAAATATCCATTGCGTGTCCAAAAAATTGATTTCTCACTATCTCTAAAAACTAGAAACTGACTATTCTCTGTGAAATTAGGTCTGTATCTTAGTTCTTCACTTATTTCTGGCGTTCTCAGTAATCTACCATCAATTCCCCATAATTCTAACTTGATTTTCTGGTTAATATCACGTCTGAGCAAGGCTATTAATTTTCCATCAGGGCTAAAATTAGCTAAAGTTTTTAAATTATTAATAGGCTTAATTTTTTTACCCTTTCGTTGCCAAAATTTCAGAGTGGTTCCGTTTTGAATAGCTAAAATTTCGCCATCAGGACTGAAAGCTATATTCTCAGAGTTATCACCCTCAATAATAGTAATAAGTTTACCATTTCTTTGCCAGATTTTGATAGTTTGATTCTTATAAAAAGTAGCAATAGTTTCACCATTTGGGCTAAAAGTTATTTTGTTCACCCTATTTTTGTCACGTTTAAGCGTAGCAATATGTTTGCCGTCACTTGTTGATAGTTCTACTCTATTGTCATCTTTAACTAGTGCAATGGTTCGTCCATCTGGGCTAAAGCTTCCTGGTATGACATCGCCCTGGAGAGTTTTAATAAAAGTGCCATTGCGTCGCCAAAGTTGTACTGTACGATCCTCACTGGCTGTAACTAACATCTGGCTATTAGGGCTGAAACTAACTTGTGAATTATGCCCTGGCAGGGTTGTTTTGAGAGTACCGTCTTGCTTCCACAGTCGTACATTGTTTTGGCCACTCACAGAGGCAATTAGCTGACGGTTGGGGCCGTTGGGGCTGAAACTCACATTATTTACCGCAGATTCATCGGGGTTTTTGAAATTCCTGTTCTTTTCTAAACTCCATAGTTTCACAGTTCTGTCCTCACTTCCAGAAGCCAACATTTGAAAGTCGGGGCTAATGCTGACGCTAGTAATATTATTTCCATGCCCTTTGAGTTCAAAGGTCGTTCCTGTATTTTCGGCATCAATCTGGTCGATTTCTACGCTTACATTATTTTCACTAAAACTAGTTAAAGCAATACTCTTACTATCATGACCAAAACTTACATTATCAGACGGACCAAGAGTTTTTATCAAAGAACCGTTACGTCGCCAGAGTTTCGTATAGTCGTATTCACCTGCTGTTGAAGCTATGGTCTGACCATCAGGGCTGAAGGTGACTTCAGCAACAGAACTTTCATTATTTAATGTTTTGATAGCTTTGCCATTCAAAGTCCAAAGTTTGATCATGCTGTCTTCACTACCAGAAACAATTAGCTGACCATCAGGACTGAAGCTGACGCTAGTAATCCTATCTTTATGTCCTTCAAAGATTTTGATTACTTTACTTTTAAGATTCCAAAGTTTGAAAGTTTTGTCCTTACTTGCATAAATCAACTTTTGACCATCGGGACTGAAGTTGATACTGGTAATTTCCTCTTCGTACCCCTGGAAGTTGGCAATTTCTTTGCCATCCTGACTCCTAATAAGTAGTACTTTACCATCTACACTGCCAGCAGCTATCATCTGATCATCACGGCTGAAGCTGACGCTGGTAATCTTTTTGTTATAAACTCTAGGATCAAAATTAGGAATTTCTCTGCCGTCCCGACTCCAGATTTTCAGTGTCCCATCTTTACTGCCAGTAACCACTCTCTGACTATCATGGCTAAAACTCACACAAGTGACAGTATCTTTATACCCTTCTAAACTGTTGCGCTCTCTTGTTCTATAAACTACATCCTGTAGTGTTGTCAACAATTTCATTTGTGTTTCGGGTTGTACTCCTATTGACCACCATTGTTGTAATCGTTTACCTGCTTTTAGAGATCCTACAAGCGCTTCCAAATTTTTATTTGAGTTAAGTTGATTTTTTGACTCCTGAGTGATAGAGTACAGATTGGCATTGTTCTGACTGATTAAGACTAGTGGCAAGAATATTGTCAATGCTCCAGCGATCGCTCCTAATGCTACTTTCCAAACTAAGCCTCTACGTGTCTCTAAAAGTTGCTGTCTAAGAACTTCATTTAACTTCGCTTCTGTTAACTTTCGTTGTTCTCTCTCCTTTTCCAACTCAGCAATTAATCTGGCTGATTGTTGCTGGCGCACAAATGGCACTAAATAATCATGTACTAGCTGATAGCGGTCAGCAGGTGATGCTGGCACCCTCAACACTAATCCTGATTTGATTAATATTTCTAAAACTAAGTCTAATTTTTCCGCTTTTACATCTAACTCTAATTCCAAATCAGCACGAGTTTTGAGAGGGCGAGTATTGTTTTCATCCGTGAGCAAATACAAAACTAGTTTGGCTATTTGTTCATTATCAGAACCGCAGTCTTTGATGATTTCTTCTAAAAATCGCCCGACAAAGTTTTCTTTTGGTCCATGTTGTTGATATTGTTCTAGGCTGGTTATTTTTTCTGTTTGTAATTGCGCTCCTACCACTTGCAACTCAATTGGGCGGACTTCACCTAAATCTCTAGCTAAATCATTTACCAATTCATCAATTAATGATCCTTCTAAAACTAACTGGCTTTTTTCAGTTAATGTTTGAATAATCTTTTTAGCATCCTCTACTGAAAAATTATCCAAATGGTAGAGAATATCTTTGTCTAAAATATTGTTATTAATTACTTCAAAATTAGCAAGGCGATTGTTACATTCCAATAAATAATAGACATAATCCTCACGTAAAGATAAGATAACTTTTACAAAAGGTGTATTTAGACATTCACGTAAAAATTCATAAAAAGGTTTCCTACTAGTTGGGTCTTTGTAAATAAAGAAAAATTCTTCAAATTGGTCAAAGATTAAAACTGTTAGCAGGTTATAATCATCATGTTTTGCTAATTGGTTGAGGATAGAACTTTCCCCTAAACGCTCTTCTAACAGAGGAGGGGAGTACGCTTCACCCCTGACTTCGGAGGTTAGGTAACAGAGAGCATCTCTTAGCCGATTATTCAGTTCTCCAATCCAATCTGGATAAACTTGTTGTAAAACAGGTAAAACATCACGAGTTCCAATTGATTTTTGTTTCAATGCTGGGATTAATCCAGCCTGTAAGATTGAACTTTTGCCAACGCCTGATTGCCCATGAATTATTGTTAATTTACGGTCAGATTGACCCATGCGTTCAATTAGGCGATTAATATCTTGCTGTCTTCCAGAAGCAGCAATTTCTGTAGCTACTGTTGCTTGTTGTTCAAAGGATGGTAAAGCCGGGTTATTTTCGGTCTGTTGTGGCTGTAACCTACCTGCACCGATGAAAGCACGGAAACCATACTGCTGTTCAATTGAGCGCTGCTCTTGTTTAAGATGAAATGCAGTGAGATATTCACCTTTTTGAAAGTAGCTTGCTCGTAAGTCTGCCAAAATGCGAATGTAAAGCTCTGGATCGTATTGGGGTTTGGTTTCTGTTTTGGCAGTTTCTAAGGTTTCGAGTGCTGCTTGTGGGAGATTGAGTGCAGATTGCGATCGCGCTAGAGCAAACAAATACCAACCTCGATGATACGACCTTTCCCAATCTAAATCTGCTTTCATCTCCTCTGAGACTGCGCCAGATGTATCTATTTGCACGCTATCCAGCAGCGAAAGCGCTTGTTGTGCCGTTCGTTTTGCCTCATTCCAAGCTGATTTAACTATTGCCACTTCAGCCAGAAAACCGTAAGCTCTAGCTAGTTTAAACCGATCAAAATAAGTTTGATGCAGAGCTAATGCTTTGTTAGCAACAACTTCCAACTCCTTCCAGCGATGGAGACTTTGCAGGACAGCTCCCAAAGCGTTGATAAATTTAGCTACCAATTCTTGGCGGTTAGCTTGCTCGAATACCTCAATACATTGCTGAAAATAATCTTTGGCAAGACTACGAGCGCGATCGCGTTCCGGGTGATGCAATACTGCGTAGCTTCGCCACCATAATCCCATAGAGTAGAGTAAACAAGCGCGTCTCTCTAAGAACTGGGGAGATGGGGAATCGTGACCGAAAAGTGCTAAACTGCGCTCGTAATGTTGCCCTGACAGTTCCAGTGAACTAGAATTAGCTCGACCTAGCATAAATTCTAAACTCGCCTCTAGCTCTGGATTCAGACTCAAACGACGATTTTGCAAATTATGCCATGCTGATTCCAATTCAGTGCGGCGCACAGAGCCAATTTGTAAATTAAGCGCACTGTTGTCGAGATATCTGCCTGCACCCGCAGCTAAAACTTTGTCAAAGACTTCATTAGCAGTTTGCTGGATAAAATCGATTAAATCATCGGTGGCGATCGCAAATTCAACAATTGTACTCCAACTGTGTAAATCTGGTGCTAATCGCATGAGTTTGTGCAGCACCTCATCCGTTACCCACAACACTAACGGAAAGTGGAAATTTTTTCTCAACTCCTCCCTTACCTGATTAGCACCACTCAGGACTTGTTCAAGCTTAGTAACCGTCTCTAAACCAGACACGACTAACGCCTGGGGATGGTCAAAGCCTAGTGAGTCTTGGATAGTCTGAAAAAATGTCTTAATTGACTTATCCAGAACTATTTCCCGAATTTCCAAATCGCTAGATGCTTGCAGACTTTGCACTAAACGTTTTCGCAAATTAGCCGCGTTACAAAGTGCCAAAATCAGAGAAAATTCTTTTTGAGAAGTAGCGATCGCCCATGCTAATTCTTCTAAAGAATTTTCGTTGTCGGTTGCGAGTGGCTGTGGTTCACTCATGACTAAACCTCGCTTATATGATGGGAGAATTAAGAGGAGAAGAATAACTCCTAACTCTTAACTTAAACCTGCAACCCTGGTGCTTCTGCCAAAATCGGATTAATTTCAAACCAAGACCCCTGAGTGTCTCGGTACTCATAGACGAACCGACTGTGTACTAAAACTCGGTATCCATCATCGCCGCTGACCCATTTTCGTTGTTGTACCTGGCGTAGCAAGCCCCACTCATTATCTGTGATTGCCAAGGTCATTTGATTGCAGTAGGCTCTAATTACAGTTTCTAACCCTGCACGAGATAGAGGCAGTCTTCTTTCCTTTTTGATCCAATCATTGAGCAATCTGAGTAATTCTCGGACATGACCGCCACTGATTCGGCAAAGTCGATTTAAGGTTTCGTGAGTATCAAAAATTTCTGTAATCAGGGCGAGGCGATCGCGAGGCTGTACATCAGGGTAGGCTCTTGCTAACACCATCTGTTGCAACAGTGCCATTCCCTCAGCACATTCACTGCCATCTCGTAACTGCACTGGCACCATTGGCAACACTTTTGGATCTACCATAAATCGCTGTGTCAACCTGCTCAAGTCATTGGAAAACATCAATTCTAAAGGCATGGTGTAAACCACATGGCACTTGAGTTGAGTTAATTGTTCCCCCCGGTCTACAAATAGATATTCTGGCTGGGGTCGTCCCCAAGACTTGGCAGCAGTTTCAACGCGATCAAGATTATCGACAATTACCACTAATCCTTTTTTGTCCTGTTGCTTCAGTTTAACTATGGCAGGTTCAAGAAGTTCCTCGTTAATTACATCTATAATGCCTTTTGTGCGCGGCCCTAAATATTCTCTTAATTTGTTGCGAAGTTCAGGGCTATTTTTGGCTCTGGCCGTAATCTTGCCAATGCCTAGCGCCACCACTGATATTCCTTCTTTCTCACTTGCTTTCAGCTCTCCAATACCCGGAATTTTCGCTTCAGCGGCAAACTTGCCCTCAGTACTAGCAGAAACTTTCCCAATGCCAGGAATTGATGCTTCCCCAGAAACCTCAACTTCTGTCATCAACAGTTTAGCGGCTCCTTGGAGGATTTTCTTCAGACCTTGGGGTTCAGGAATTTCTAGTTTCCCCAAGTTATCGAGACTTTCACTAACTCGGCGAGCTATGCTCAATAAAATATCACCGATATCGACATCACCCATTTCCAGGTCTTGGCTAGACTCAAAATATACCACATGGAAGCCCGCTTGCTTTAATTCTGCTTTTAGTCTGAGCAATTCTGTAGATTTACCGCAGCCGATGTGTCCTGTAAATAATTCGCAAGTAGGCCCTTCAGGTGAAAAAAATGTGATATTTTCCTTTAATTCCTCAATAATCCTGCCACCGCGCACTGAAGAAAAATCAATATAGTACTTTCGATCCTCGGCATTTTCCACAGCTAAGGTCTTGCTAGGGTTGCAAGCCTGATAAAACTTCTGTAAATCCAGTTTCATTAACTACTTCCCAACAAGGCTTTTCTTTATTGTCAACACAAATACTGCTACATATGCAAAATTCTTCAGTCATTTCTGTAGTTAATATTAAATTTTGACTATCTCTGGACTAAGCTCCCAACATCTGCAAGTTATGTAAAGTAGCGTAAAGCCCTCCTTCTTGCAGTAGTTGATCGTGACTTCCCTGCTCAATTAATTCCCCGCGCTTAAGTACAAAAATCCGGTCTACATTGCGAATTGTAGACAGGCGGTGAGCGATAATAATGGCAGTACGTCTGAGCAAAAGCTGGTTTAATGCTTCTTGAACTAAAGCTTCTGTGCCAACATCTAAACTAGCGGTGGCTTCATCTAGTACCAAAATTTGGGGATTGCGAATGGCAGCCCGCGCAAAGGCTAAAAGTTGCTTTTGACCACTAGAAATATTTGTACCCCGTTCTCGAAGTTGAGTATCATAACCTTGGGGTAGCTCTTCGATAAACTGGGCAATGTTGGTTTGCTCTGCTGCTTGTTGAACCTGTTCAATGGTATAGCCATCTCCCAAAGAAATGTTGCTTTTAACATCGCCAGCAAACAAAAAGCCTTCTTGTAAAATTACAGCCATGTAGCGCCGCAGTTCTGCCTGTGGTACTTCCCGAATATCTATGCCATCTATGAGAATGCGTCCTTGGCTAGGTTCATAGAGGCGGCACAAAAGACGGATGATCGAAGTTTTACCCGCACCTGTGGGGCCGACTAACGCCACTTTTTCACCAGGATGAATGGTAAAATCTAAGTCTTTAATTACGTAATCATCGTTTTTGTAAGCAAACCAGACGTGATCAAAACGGATTTCTCCCAGTTCAGGCGGGGAAGTCAAATCTGGGGATTCTAGATTTGCAACTATCTCGTCTATGTAACCGAATTTAGCATCAAATATTGAAAAGCGCACATTGGCGCGATCGCTTATTTCTATCGGTTCATCTAATATATCGCCGACCCGTTCAATGGCTGTGAAACCAGCTTGAATTACCGTAAATTTTTCGGCAAAATCCCGTAAAGGGTCGAATAATCGCTGGGCATACAAGATAAATGCAGATAAAGTCCCAAAAGTCAAGGTTTTTCCCAACAGTAACAAACCACCCAGACACAAAACAGCTGCGATCGCAATCAGGCTAATCCATTCTAAGGTTGCTGAAATAAATGAATCGTAAAAGATCGTTTGATCCATTTGCTGAGTGTAGTTGTTGTTCGTGGCGCGAAACAATTCGGCATTAAATTTTTCCCTGCGGAACAACTGCACTACGTTAATGCCAACCACATTTTCTTGTAGCTGTGAGTTCAGGATAGAAAGTTCTTCCCGCCCTTTGTAATTTGCTTTGCGGTACTGCTGCTGAATATAAACAATTAACCAGGTAACTGGTAACAGCATCACTAGCAGTAAACCAGTGAGTTGCCATTGGATGGACACCATTAAACTCAAAAGCACCAACATGGAAAACAAGTTGGACACAATGCCAATTGCCCCAGTAGAAAAGACATCGCCTAACACTTCCACATCGCTGGTGATTCTGGTGATTAATTTACCTACAGGCGTGCGATCAAAAAAGCGTACTGCTAGGGATGTTACATGATGAAATAAATCTTGGCGAATTGCTGCGGTGATTTGTTGCCCTAGTTTCTGTACTATATAACCTTGGTAGCCTGTCAAAATCAGTCGGATTGCGATCGCAACCAACAATAATCCCTCCAGAATATTTAGCCCTTGCGACAAGGGGCGATTCCTGAGAAATTCGTAGGTACTTGGTTCATTACGAATTAGAGAGATAGCTTGGCCAATCAGCAGCGGCTGTACGGCATTAGCTAATGCGATCGGCACCAGTAGGCACATCGACAGCGCCAACAGTCCTCTGCTACGACGGGCATAAGGCACTAAACGCAAAAATAACCGCCAGTCATTTTCACTGCGACGGTATTGCGTGTAAGATTTTTTGAGAGATTGGTAGATGCTCATAGTAAGAGCATTATATTAATTTTTACGAAAAAACACGCTGGTTTAAAGTAGTATTTGTCTTTCTACTCTGATACCATGCCTGGGATAGAAACCGCAAGACTGCTTACCAAAACCCCATACGCCTCAACACCTGGATGAAACTGCCAATATGTATCAAACTTGATTGCCTTTCTTTTGTAAAGATTGAATGCTTTGGCGTGTTAAGTTTGCCATAAAGCGACTAATGCCTTAAAAAAGTGCGTTGCCCTATTGCTAACGCACCCTAACTGAAACGGCTCTGGAGTGGATTGCTGTTCGCTCAGGGATTCGCTAATATCGAGCATCATTCAGAGGTGTTTCCGGCGTTGAGAGCAACAATGTAGAACACTGCCCACCAAAACCCGGATATGGTGGACAGTGTTCTACATTACTTAAGATTTTTTACAAATGATTTAGGATTCCTAAAAATCAATCAATATTCTTAGTGATTGATGTGTGATGATTCACTCAAGTCTAGGAATTCACGGCTGGCTGAGGAACTACTCCGGTATTCCGGGTTTCGACATTAGGCAAGCGAGTAACAGTTAATAGCGGTACTTCTTGTCGGCACGACACGCAAAACCAATATAGTTCGCCATGACGGGCATGACGCAGGAGGGAACCACCGCAACATGGGCAGCTGTTGGTTCTCGTACTCATATAAATGTCCTCCTAGAAAAAAGTTGTTGTTTTAAGTTGAGTAAAAAAAGCAGTTGATTAAAAGTAGATTTTAGCAGCATGAATGCGGCCATTTGATTCTATGCGGTCTTTAATAATTTGTCTGTAAACAGCTTCATATCCGTTAACCATTTGGCTAACGCTAAAGTTGTTTTCTACATATTTTCGACAGGTTTGACGATCGAGTTGCAAAGCTAGTGGAATCATTGCCGCCATTTCTGCATAACTTTTGCAGACAAAACCTGTTTTACCGTGGGCAATCACTTCAGGTAAAGAGCCTAAATTCATGCCAATTACTGGTGTACCAGTTGCCATCGATTCAATCATTACTAAACCAAAAGGTTCTTGCCAATCAATGGGGAAAAGAGTTATGGCAGCATTGCCTAGAAGTTCAGTCTTTTCGGCGTGGTTAATTTCGCCTAGATATTCAATTTGCTGACCATCTATATGGGGGGCAATCTCTTGTTCAAAAAACTCAGAGTCTCTGACATCAACCTTTCCTGCCATCTTCAAGCGCCAACCACTTTGTTTAGCAATAGCGATCGCATTTTGTGGGCCTTTCTCTGGCGAAAAACGTCCTAAAAATGCCAAATATGGAGGTTCTGAGGGTTGGGCTACGAATGGGTAATCTGCTAGCTCAATCCCGTTATAAACCGTGCCAACATAGTTGAGATCGACTTGGCGTTGTGAGTTACTAATGCTAACGTATGGTTGCTTTTGGTGGTAGCTAAATGCGTGACGGTTGTCCGTTGTAAAACTATTGTGCAGAGTGTGGACTGTAGAAGTTGCTGTTATCAAACTCGCTAAAGGTAATGCCGAAATCCCTATATGAGAATGGATAATATCGAATTGGGCAGCACTTTGGTAAACTTGGCTTAGTTCGAGCATTTCGTACACTGCATACTCTTTAACATTTGGATCTAAGCGCAATGCCCGTGGATAAACTGCTTCTAAGTGAGCCAAAGTTTGAGAATCGCCTGAGGCAAACAAAGTTACTTTATGACCACGACGAACAAGTTCATCAGTCAAGTGACTCACTACCAATTCTATTCCTCCATAATTAGGAGGTGGAACCCTTTCCCATAAGGGGGCAACCTGAGCGATTTTCATAAGTTTTTTTGGTTCAGTCTATGAAATTGTCCTCAATATTAATGAGTTGCATCATTATTGTATGAGGAAAAAACATTTGTACTGACTCTTTTGACATTTAAGTTAACCTAACAGGCTACCAAAAGAGTAATAACCCTTCAACCGTACTGCAAATTTTCTACCGACAAATTTAAAATGCTATCCGCAAAAGTCAACCCTGAGTTATACTTCTAACCTAAAGCCAATTACTTACTTGTTGCATCTGTCTTGGGGATCATAATGAAGTAAAATATTTTGTAGCCGAACTTACAAAATTGAATATTTTGTAGCTGTCAATACTAAAATACTCAATGGGTTCAAGTCATTTAAACTATGTTTAAAGGTAATTGGCAAATCGAACAGAAATTATAAATATTAAGTAATTGTATAAAAATTACATAATTTGTAATTAGTAATTTGTAAAAATTCTGATAACTAACTAATGAAAATCGCTACTTGGAACGTCAACTCAGTTCGCACTCGCCTCGAACAAGTTACCGATTGGTTAACCCTAAATCCTGTTGATGTTCTCTGCTTACAAGAAACCAAAGTTGTAGATGCTGAGTTTCCGCGATCGCCTTTTGAGCAATTAGGCTATAACCTTTATACATCAGGACAAAAATCTTATAACGGCGTAGCCCTGATTAGTCGCCAGCCACTCCTAGATGTAAGCAGCGGATTTAGGGCAATTTTGCCCAATTTACACCACGAATGGGACGAGCAAAAGCGGGTGATTACAGGTGTGATTGATGGTGTTCGGATTGTGAATTTATATGTTCCTAATGGCGCAGCGGTAGGAACTGAGAAGTATGAATACAAACTGCGCTGGTTGACAGCGCTACGCGAGTATTTGCGATTGCTTATATTGTCACAACCTGCAATTTGCGTGTGCGGCGACTTCAACATCGCCCTGGAAGACAAGGATATTCACGAGCAAGTGAGTACAGAAAATCACATTATGGCCACAGAAGCAGAGCGCCAAGCCTTACGGGATATTCTCGCATTAGGATTTGCCGATGCTTTTCGCAAATTCAACACAGAAAGCGGAAATTATAGCTGGTGGGATTATCGCACTGCCGCCTTCCGTCGCAACTTAGGTTGGCGGATTGACCATCATTATCTTACACCCATGCTATATGAGGGTGCTAAAAGTTGCATCATCGATGTCGCACCCAGAAAATTAACCCAACCCAGCGATCATACGCCGGTAATTGTGGAATTTTGAATGGGGCATGGAGTTAGGGGAGAGGTTACAGGTTAGAGGGAATAATCTGTTCCCTGTAACCTATTCCCTTCTTCTGCATGCCCACTCCCCATCAATTTAAGGGCTTATATATATCCTTAGAACTGGGATTAAGATAAGGACACTGCAAATCTATTAAGTGTCGGGCAAAGTGTTCGTCAATCATCCTCATCCGTTCCTCCATTGCATTCTTACCTTTTTGCCAAGCTTCTAATAAAGCATTAGCGACAATTTGGCAACGGTTCATCCCAAAACTTTCTTGTGCCGCAAATTTTTGGATTGGTTCTTCAGCTAAACCTAATCCTGGTGCTAAAAATTTTGTAAACAAGGGAATTTCGGGCTGAAAATGAAATTGATTTTCTGGATAAACAGCCTGAAGGATTGTGCGGATTGCTGGATAGTCGGGGAGTTCAAAGTAGAGTAGCCCCGAATCATAGCGTCCGTATGCAGAAGGGTTGTGGAGAACCTGAAAGCTAAAGGGAATCGAGGCTGCATTCAATTGCAGTGTCAGGCTTTTCATCAGAGCGATCGCACCAGATGCGGTAAAGTTAAAGTAGATTCGCCCTGCTCCCAAATCAACATCGGGGTTGCTCTGCCGTTCCTGTCCGACATTGCTAACTGCCAAGTAACAGCCGTTTTGCAGTCGATTTTTGGGCATCCAGATTGCTACCATCTCACCCATTTTGGTAGATTTCTTGCTGGATTCTAGATGGCAGTCTGGCTCAACATAAAGTGTTAAACCGCCTTTAATCACCGCCATAGTGCCATCAGGTTCTTTCCGCAACACCTGCCATTGAGGGTCAAAGTAACCTACGCCGTGATTACTAGCGTGCAATTGCTCATAAAAGTCCCAATCAATCTCCAAAATGGAATTATCTGCTAAATTATGCTTTGGTGGACGATTAGTACTATCAATATTGACTGCTAAAGTAGTTTGCAAAGAGCCATTGTAATAAATTCCATAGAGAAAATTTCGCAGCAGTAGAGTGAGATACTTATGTTGTAAATCTACGGAATTTTGCTGAAATCTGTCGGCTATTTTAGCTGGCAGAGCAAAGGGTTGATAATTGGGATGGTAAATACAAAAATTTGACTCAATTTGGATATTTTTAGCAATGTCCAATAGAGAAGTTAGCGGTTGATTGATAGTGTATTCTGAATTCTGTATTCTGAATTCTGTGTTATTCTTCAAATTGTTCTAATCCCTGCTATTAACAACCACGAAGTTGAGTTTTTTCGTAATAAATGCGAAGTAACTGCTGCTCTTTGACAGGTTGAGAAAGTTTATGAATTTTTGCCACAGGATTCAGGATTTCTGACTCTGATATTCCGAAAATAGTCAGTACAGCTTGCTCCGGCATAGTGAGTAAAGTTTTAGCTACTTGGAGCATACAGATATCAGCATTACTAAAATATTTCCGGCAGGTAATCATATCCTGAATTTGATGAATTAGTGCCAGCCCTGCAAACTGGATAACGCGCAAAATAAAGTCACTGCGGTATGACAAAATCATCGGGAAAGCATTTATATAAGCCCTAATTAGGGCAATAATTGAAGGTTGTAAAATCTCTAAAGGTGTCAACGCCAGATGTAGAGATTCTTCTAATTCGATAGTGGGGTCTACGACAAGACTCTTGAGCCAAATTCCTAAATAGCTTGCGAGTAAAGTTCCTAAATCAAAAGCTGGATCTCCCCAAGCACAAGCTGACCAATCAATTAGTCGTACTAGGGAATTGTCGAGTTTCTCCCACCTTGAATGAACCAAAATGTTGTTCAATTTCAGGTCGTTGTGAGTCAAGCAGCAAGGATTCCAGTTATATGCCAAATCTGCGATCGCTGATTCCAAACTCTCGTACTGTTGATAAAGAGCATAGAATTTCAGCGCATCTGTGGGAACAGTCCCAAAAATCTCCGAACCAATTGACGTTACCCCTTGCGCCGGATTGTAAAAGCCATAGCGAAACTCTCCTTGGGGAGCAGTTGCCATAAAATCCTGATATTCTCGGCGGTTGAAGGTGGCGCGATGCAGTCCCGCCAAAGTCGTGCCGATCGCAGAGGCAATTTCTTGGGGAAAAATCTCATTGTTGTGGTAGAATATCGCCAGATCCAGATATTCACTTAGGTAGTTACGGATGAGGATAGAATTTTCTTCGTCAAAATGTACTAGCAACGGTGCGATTGCTGAAATATTACCGAGAACTGGAAACTGCTGGAGCAACTGGTGAAACAACCACTCTTTAAACAACTCATGGGGCGGCGCATCATTGTTGATGTTAGGTTTTTGTTTAACAAGCAGTTGGCGATTATCTGCCAAAGTCACTACTAAATTGATATTGTTCTTGCTACTTCCTGGCAACTCAGATTTATCTGATGCGCCATCTTCTAAAGTACACAGACCTACATCTTGCAGATACTGGATAACATTATGAGAAGACAGTGATAATACCATGTATTATTTCCTACTTCGTTAAATTACTTAAACTTATCTGTGTCGGATTTACTTGGTGTTAGCAGTTTTCGGTAGATAGTAACTAATGTGTCAATAACAATAAAGATTTGTACAATCTACTAATATCCCATATTTGAGATCAAAACCTGCCAAAATGGCATCAAGTCTTTTACAATTTGCTCTAAGATACCGTGACATCTTTAGACTTGATTCGCATAGTTACTTAAGATACATCGAGAGCAAATTTTGTGGTAAATGCTTTTGATGTGGCCTCGTCTCCCTTTTCATTGCGGAACTGATTGGCGGCAGATGTTAATTCATGTTCAGTAGTCATCCTAAAAGCAGCGAAGAATTTAAATAATCCTTCGCTATATGAGGCATGACATTCAACGCTATTATTTTTATTTATCATTACAAAGCCAAAAAAACCGGACTTTTTAGGCAATGAGTAATGTTTTTTTCTTTAATTTTCAGAATTTATGTTTGTAAGTCTTTGTATCAACCAGCACCAGAGTCGGGGCGATCGCATGATTGCAGCACCCCTTAAAAATTTAACTTCAAGACTAATGCTACCTTAAAGCCACAATTTGATTCAGCATGACCGCCAGTGTCAATATACCCAAAATCGTCATTAATCCCGCAGGCATAAACTTGCGTGTTTTAACCAGTCGAAATACAAAGAAGATTACTAAAACAGCAGTAACCAACAGGGCTAAAATCGAACCCCAGGTTTGTCCTTGGAGTTGAAAGTAAGCAGCAATTATTAATAATAAACCGCTAATGCTACCACTTAAGAGTGAAACCTTACTTTTAGCCTGAATGTAGCCAATAATACCACCAATAACCGCTAATATGCCGTAGGCAAAAGCAGCAACTATACTTAAATTCATTGTTAAAACATCTGTAGATTTTGACTTTACTGCCAGGTCAGCAGACAATTTACCATAGCTATTTAGCTATACCACACTATTGATTGATGGATAATCAAGCGATACCAATGGCAAGTAACTCCTCATATACAAAGGTTCAATATCTCCAACGCCAAGCAGCCTCACTTTTACTGTACCAATCTGTTGTGCAAGGCGAAGTGGGGATGGCATTTCTAGAACTTTTGCAAGCTATACGTTACACTGACGTTGATGCACGCGGTTGTCTCCAAGCCTACGGCAGTTACTTCCACGCGTTGGCTGCTAAAAATCAAAACTGGGAAGACTATTTAATTACTCAACTTCTCTTCTCTGAGAATCCTTTTACAAGGCTGGCTCAAGTGCGAGAATTTAAAGATTTGCCCCCAGCTTTAGTAGCAGCAGTTCAGCATGATTTACAAGTATTGCAAAGTCTCTATGAATGTAGCAGCGCTTCTTTGAGTGAGTGGATACAAGGGGTAACTCAGATGCCGATTTCACCAGTAGTATGGTACAAAGAGCAAGAATTGGTGGGAGTAGAGACAAAATTCGTTGCATATCTACAAGAGTTAGATAATTGGGGTGATGCTGTAGAAGAATTAGCAGCTTATTATCGGCAATATGGCTCTGGTTTATTTGCAGAATATCGCGCTTTACGCTGGCAAGCTGGGCAGTTTATCGGTATCCGGTATTCTGACCCTGTTAAACTGAGTGTCCTTGTAGGTTACGAGTCTCAGAGGGATGCTTTGCTAAAAAATACAGAGTTTTTATTAGCTGGAGAGATGGCGCTGCACGTATTACTTTACGGTAGTCGTGGTTCTGGCAAATCTTCTTTGGTGAAATCTTTGTTGAATGAATATAGCCATCGCAATCTCCGTTTGTTAGAAGTGGCAAAATCTAACTTAAAAGATTTACCAGAAATTGTGGAACATTTACGAGGAGTGTCACAAAAATTTATCATCTTTGTCGATGATCTTTCCTTTGAAGAAGATGATGATGCCTTTAAAGCCCTAAAGGTAGTTTTAGAAGGTAATTTGACCGCACGCCCTCAAAATGTAGTTGTGTACGCTACTTCCAATCGCCGCCACCTGATTCGGGAGTTTTTTGTGGATAGACCTAATCCCAAAGATAACGAAGAAATCCATGCCTGGGATACGATGCAGGAGAAGCTTTCGTTTAGCGATCGCTTTGGTTTAACATTGACCTTTGAACCAGCCAATCAGAAAACTTATTTAAAGATTGTACAACATCTAGCGGCACAAGCCGAAATTAATATTACCCAAGAAGATTTGGAATATCAAGCTTTACAGTGGGCAACTCGCCACAATGGTCGTTCTGGACGTACAGCACGGCAGTTTATTGATTTTTTAAAAGCAGATTTAACACTTTTTGGTACAAATAATAATACATCCAATACCTAGCATTAAAATTAATTCATTGATGATTGGACTTTTTTGTAAATTACAGAAAAATGTTATGCACCAGTGACTAAAAATAGAGATTTCAGAACAACTATGAGAGGGGTAATGACCTTAAAAACTACTGATTCTGATAATTTAACTCCGGTAAAAAACAGCAATATGCAATCAGTAATGATTAGCAATCGATTTATATTAGGCATAGTTGCCTTTAGTGTGAGTTTTGGCCTTAGCCTTGTTCCCAATTGGGATTTTAATAAAGCCTTTCTCACAGGTGTAATTACTGCCGTTACTATCTATGCAGCAGCATTATTCGTAGATAGGCGACGCAGAAATTATGAAATGCTTGTTTTAGGTTCTCTCCGCAAGCGAATTAAAGATATGGAGGGATTAAAGGCTCGTGTTGTCAGAGAAATCAATCAAATCGAAGAACATCATAATTTATTATATGCCGAGTCACAACAACTGCAAAATCAAGTAATAGAAAGCCGTAACCAAAGGGATAGCTTACATCGAGAATTAAGAATATTTGCGTTGCAAAAAAAGCAGTTAGAAACCGAAATCGGTAGCCGACAAACTGAAATTAATAACTCACAGAAAAATCAAGCAGAATTAAACAATGCTTTTTCTGTCCTTACAGCAGAAAAGCGCCGTTTAGAGTCGAATTGCAATGTATCTCGCACTGAAATAACCCATCTGCAAAGTCAAATTTCCGAACTTCAACATGAGAAGCAAGAAATAGAAAGTAATTTAACTCTCTTAGGCAGACTCAAACCCCAATTAGAAGAAAAACTATACGAACTGCGAATTGCAATTCAAGAGCTAGAAGTTGAGACAAACAAAAAAAATCAATTGCTTGTAACGACAAAAACTGAAAGAGAAAATATCCAAGCTATCCTAAATTCTTCACAAACTCAACTAGCAGCAGAAAAAGCTGAGTTACAGCAGCTACAAGGGGAAATTTCATTATTGCAAGAAGAACGTGACTCATTGCAAAACCAAGTATGGGAATTACTTCAACAAATAGAAACATTCAATTCGCAACCATTGGCTGATAAGTCCTACGACAATGGTATGGAATTATCTTCTTTTTCAGAATTAATTGAAACTTCACAAATAATAGATACTTCAGAAGTTGATACATTTGATAATATACCCATAGAATGGACTAATTTTCTAGAAAATTTACCAGAATATGAGTTGCAAGTATTAAAAGTTATAGTCGAACCAGATAATCCCAAGGCTGCTATTAAAAAAATTGCTGAAGCAAACATCACTATGCCGAATCTATTAATAGATTCTATAAATGAACGGGCAAATGATATTATTGGGGAATTAATAATTGATTCAGATTCGGAAACTCCAGAAGTTTACCCTGAGCATCTGATATATGTCAAAAAAATGATTGCAATGTATGAAGACCTGATGGCTAGACATACTTCGCCAAATTAAATTATTATTGCCGTCGTCAGATTAGTAGTAAGGTAAATATGTACCTTACCTACGCGAACATCTTACCTTTGCAAATACACCTGGCGATTAGAAATCGCGGCTACATAAACCAAGTCCGCACTTCTCTACGAGAGGCTGCGCCAACAGCAAGCTTAGTGAACACCTGCGCGGACTCTAGGAATTTGAAACCCACGGAGGTGGGTTTTGTCTGTATAGCCGCGAATTTTATTCGCTAGGACTAGGGGTATTTTTACTGCGTACTTCTGCGTTTAGAATAAAGTGAACTGTGATACATGGCAAAGCTCAAAATCTCGAAAAAAATTTCCACTGCTTTAATCAATTCCCTTGGTGCGGGGGTAGTACCAAGAGTGGGAGTTGAATATATAGCAGTAGGTCGAGAAAAAGAACTAAAAAGCCTATTACAAAATCTCGATGATATTGCAGAAGGTGTTGCAGCATTTCGTTTTATAATTGGTAACTACGGTTCTGGGAAAAGTTTTTTATTACAACTAATTCGCAACCGCGCTATGGAGCAAGGCTTTGTAGTAGCTGATGCTGATTTATCCCCTGAACGGCGATTGGCAGGAAGCAACAATGAAGGTGTAGCCACCTATCGAGAATTAATGAGCCACCTAGCGACAAAAACTCGTCCTGATGGTGGTGCTTTAGTCTCAATTTTAGAAGGATGGATTAATAAAATTCAACAAGAAGTGGTTAAAGAAACTGAAATGCGTCCGAATGACGATGGTTTTGATGACCTAGTTGAATCGAAAATTAGGGAAGTAGTTCAGTATATTGAAGGCTTAGTTCACGGTTTTGACTTTGGTAGCGTAATTATCGCTTATTGGCGTGGCTATCGATTGGATGATGATAATTTAAAAAATGCGGCAATGCGTTGGTTACGTGGAGAATTTAATACTAAAACTGAAGCGAAAGCAGCTTTAGGAGTGCGCATCATTATTGATGATGATAGTTGGTATGACTATATCAAACTGTTTGCTAAATTTGTCGCTGAGATTGGCTATAAAGGACTGTTAATTATAGTTGATGAAGCCGTACATTTATATCAAATATCTACTACAATTACTCGTGAAAAAAACTATAATCGACTCCTCGCAATGTTTAACGATACTATGCAGTGCAAAGCAGAACATCTTGGCATTGTTGTTGGTGGAACAACTAAGTTTTTAGAAGACCCCAAACGCGGACTTTTTGCAGACCAAGCTTGGCAAAGACGCACAAAAGAAAGCCGTTTTGTTACACAATCTGGTGTTCAGGAATATTTAGGTCCAGTAATTCGATTGAACCCGTTGAGTGAAGCAGAAATCTTGACGCTTCTGAAACGTTTAGCTGAGATTCATGCACTCAATTTTGGGTATGAACAGACTTTGACAAATGGTGAGTTGAAGGAGTTTGTGCAAGAAATTATTAATCGCTTGGGTGCGGAGGCGTTGCTTACACCAGGGGAAATTGTGCGAGATTTTATGAGTGTGCTGAATATTCTTCACCACAATCCAGGAATTGTGTTTGCTGAATTAATTCATGGCTCTAAATTTAAACCTACTGCTATGGGTAAGGATGAAGATAATGCAGCGGAATTTAGTTTGTGATATAGTGGTTCCTGACCTAGTGAGGTACGTTGTCAACGCTACTAAGCTTGGTAAACAAGATTTAGGTGTACCTCAGTTGCTTAGGAAACGCTATATTATCGTTAACTAAAATATGGCAAAACTAGCATCTTGTAAAAGATGAGTCATTATTAACTATACTTTTGCAGTTTTTACTATTTGTGGATGAGTAATAATACTCATGGCATGAGAAGAGGATTTCTTTAAAAACTAGTTCACTAACGCGTCGGACTAGTTATTTTTTTTACATAACTAGGTTTTTTCACACTTAA
>NZ_JBGTFY010000331.1:0-3900 GCF_041747015.1 Nostoc sp. | reverse complement strand
ATTTTCCAAGCCGGCATTATTAATGTCGCAGATGAGTGCTGCACCGTCACCATAAAATACCTCTCGCAGCATGGAAAGTAGATAGATAGGTGTGAGGATGACTCCTACTGCGGCGAGAAAAACTGTTACGGTGCAGAAAGTCGAACTGTAAACGTCACTGCTTGTCAGACCAACGAATACCGAGAGTTCGCCAGCAAAGCCGCTCATACCCGGAAGTGCCAGGGATGCCATCGCTGCAATTGTGAACAAGGCAAAGACTTTGGGCATGGCTTGACCAATACCGCCCATATCTTTCATTACCATTGTGTGGGTGCGATCGTAAGTAACGCCTGCTAAAAAGAACAGCACCGATGCAATCAAACCATGTGAAATCATCTGCAACATCGCACCGTTGATTCCCAAATCTGTGAAGGATGCAATCCCAAGCAGCACAAACCCCATGTGAGAAATCGACGAATAAGCCAAACGCCGCTTCATATTCGTCTGAGCAAAGGAGTTCAATGCACCATAAATAATATTTACAACACCCAGAATCGCTAGAACCGGGGCAAAGTAAATGTGTGCATCGGGGAGTAGCTCAAGATTCAGGCGAATCAGCCCGTATCCGCCCATCTTCAGCAACACACCAGCCAGAATCATCGATACAGGAGAGGATGCTTCGCCGTGAGCATCAGGCAACCAAGTATGCATGGGGAAAACAGCGAGCTTGACACCAAAGGCAATCAGCAACCCGGCATAAAGTAGCAGTTGTAGACCAAGAGGATATTCCTTCCTGGCGAGGGCGCTGATGTCAAATGTCATATTACCGCCACCGTATAACCCCATTGCTAGGGCTGCTACCAAAATAAATATAGAAGCCGCTGCGGTATACAGCAAGAATTTTGTCGCCGCATAACGACGCCTTTGCCCACCCCAAATGCACACTAGTAGGTAGACGGGAATCAGCTCTACTTCCCACATAATGAAAAATAGCAGCAAGTCTTTGGCAACGAACACCCCTACCTGTGCGGAATACAGTACAAGCATCAAAAAATAGAATAGGCGGGGTCGGTGATCAACTTGCCAGGCCGAAAAAATCGAGAGTGTAGTGACAAATCCTGCTAAAAGCACAAGCGGCACTGAAAGTCCATCGACCGATACTGCCCAATTCAGACCTAACTGAGGCATCCAGGCATAAGTTTCCACGAGTTGAAAACTAGCATTGCTGGCATCGTAATGCTTCCAAAAGGCATAGCACATCAAGGCAAAGTCTGCGATACCTACACCCAGTGCATACCACCGCACGCGCTTGCCATCTTTATCAGGCAGTACAGGGATCAGCAACGAAGCAACGAGTGGCAGCAAGACAATCGCGGTAAGCCAAGGAAATTGATCCGCTATCATGTATATAAGAAAAAATACTTATCTGTGAATGATGTCATTGTACTAAACTTTGTAACAATTTCTTCACAAACTTTGTTCCAGGTAGGCATAGTATGGTGTCCATTAAATAATTATTTGTCAGTTTTAAAGAATTAATGTCCATTTTTACGATAGCTGTCTAACAAGCTCAAAGCCTTACTACAAAAGTCTTTGAGCTATATTTCTGCTTTTATTATTCTCTCGCCACTTTTAAAGTAAATGATGTCATTTCTCTGATAAACTTTTAAAGTAAATGATGTCATTTTTCTTGGAAAACAGGTCAAGTGTATGTCTATACGTTCTTTGAGTCAAGGCGCTAATCTTTCCGATCATGAGGAAGTTGTTGCTACGGAGCAGGGTGGGGAGCAGGTAGAGGGAAAGCCTTATCTACTGTTCAATGATGATGCGCCAGAGTTTCAGCAAAAAGTCGATGTCATTGATGCCATTGTGCAAGCACCCGATAAGAATGCTCGCAGAGAGGCGATCGCAGATGCAGCAAAAGCTCTTGGCAAAAGCACCCGAGCTATAAAACGAATGGTTGAGAGAGTTCAAAAAGACGGAGTTGCTACTCTTGCAGTTGGTCGTCAAGATAAAGGGCAGTTTCGTATTTCTGAGCAGTGGTTCAAATTTATCGTAGATACTCATAAATGGGGGCATAGAGAGGGTTCGCGGATAAATCATAATCAAATCCACGGACAGTTGATAGCTCTGGCATCTAAGGGAGAAGACCTACGCTCTAAAAAGTATGCTGAAAAATTCAAACAATATCCAGAAGTATTAGAAGATTTGATAGAGAGAAAGTTTCCCTCTCATGTCACCGTTTATAAAGTTATAAATTTTCATATTGAGCAAGAAAACAGAATAGTTCGCCATCCAGGTTCACCAACAGAAGGACAAATTATTCAGACAACTGAAGGAATTTTAGAAATTACCCATAGCAACCAGATTTGGCAGGTTGACCATACCAAGTTAGATATTTTGTTGATTGATGATGAAGACAAAGAAATTATTGGTCGCCCTTACATAACATTGGTGATGGATAGCTATTCTGGATGTGTGGTTGGGTTTTATTTGGGATATGAGTCTGCTGGGTCACATGAAGTTGCACTCGCCTTTCGTCATTCAATGTTGCCAAAACATTACGAACTAGAGTATGAACTTCAAGAAAAATGGGATATTTTCGGTGTTCCAGAATATTTAGTTACAGACCGCGCCAAGGAATTTAAGTCTGCCCATTTGAAGCAAATTTCACTACAGTTAGGTTTCCAACGCCGTCTACGTGCTTTTCCCTCCGCAGGCGGTTTGATTGAAACTATATTTGACAAGATTAACAAGGAAGTCTTGTCGTTTTTTGGCGGTTACACTGGGTCGAGTGTCGAGGATCGACCCAAAGAAGCAGAGAAAACTGCATGTTTAACACTTGATAAGCTAGAAAGAATATTAGTGAGATATTTTGTAGACCACTACAATCAGCATGATTATCCAAAGGTAAAAAACCAAAAACGTATTAAACGCTGGAAATCAATGCTATTGAGTGAGCCAGAAGTTTTCGATGAGCGTGAACTAGACATCTGCTTAATGAAAGCTACGTATCGTAATGTTGAGAAATATGGTTCTGTCAACTTTGGAGGTCTGGTGTACCAGGGAGATTCTTTAGTAAGGTATGAAGGTCAGAAAATTTCTTTAAGATATGACCAGCGCAATATTTTAACTCTGCTTGCTTATACCCGTCCCAGTAACGATCAACCAGGAGAGTTTATTGGTGTTGTAAAAGCTAGGGATCTAGAAAAAGAGCGGCGAGAATATCGCCAGTATCTCCATCACGGCCAATATGCTCCACCTCTACTCCACTCAACTTTGCCCAATTTCGTAGTTCGACAACAACTAATTCCTCATAGTTGATGCCTTTTGCAGTTGTCTGCTCAAGTACTTGTTGTGTCACCTGTTGATCTCGGATTTCTCTGGTAAGTTTTTCCACTTGTTCGGTTAATGGTTTCACAGACTCAGAAACCACATTTTTAACTGCCGCAGCCAAAATACCATTTTCCTTAGTGGCATTTATTAATGCTGCTTTAAATGCGCCTTGAATGGAATCAGAGCGTTTGGGATCTAAGAGTTGACGTAATGAATTCAGAAAGCGCCCAACAACAGAAGTTTCTCTGGCGGGATCAATTTCGAGTGTAAGCAAAGTGCTGACGCTATTGAGTTTTTCATTGAGGATGGCTGAAGTGAGATTAATTTGAGTTTGGAGTGGAGCTAATAATTGGCCGTTATCTGTCCCTACTTGATTAACTAATTCCTGCTGGAAAGACTCTGCAATTACTTTGACCGACCGCTGAAACTCCACCAATAAAGATTATCTGCTGCTTAATTAATTCGTTGCCATGACGAGTTTGAGCAGTTTGCAAGCACAGAAATCCTAAGTCAAAAGCATCCAAGCAAATATCCTCGTATTCTGACTGGGGAAATTGTTGTAAGTAGCTGATGGCATTTTTGAGA
>NZ_JBGTFY010000330.1:0-6656 GCF_041747015.1 Nostoc sp. | reverse complement strand
GCATTTAGCGGAAGCGCAACCAAATAATAACATTACTCCTCTACCTGTAAGGACATAAACAGTAACCCTGCTCTGGCCTTAAGTATTAACTCTAGTTACTGTTTGTCCTAGTAAATTTTTGATTTGATAAGAACAATTTGGGATTGCTCTCACACTACGCTTTAGGATTTTAAAAGTCAAGCATTAATTATTTGCTAATTAAGTTTCTCTAAGAAATTACTCAGTATTTTTATAGATGCATATAAAATTTACTTCGCTGAAATAATAAGTTTCTCCCTTAAGTTGAGCTTTTCATGGTTAGTAAAAAGGGTTGTGTTGCAAAAATTTTGTAAGGACAGAAAATCTCTGTTGCATGGGTTTAGATTATGCAGCCACTCCTCTGGTTTAGTTGATGCAGAAAATCCACTCTTTGACGGCTCCTCGGAAACTTCTAAAACTTATCCTTTCCGCATCATGTTCATAATTTCATATCTTCTAATGGTTCGCCGTGCTGCAAGAGAAGGAGCTAAATTGCATCCCTGGTTTAACCAATCGTTTTATCCAAGGGTGGTCTTGCTCAACAATCTTATTGAGATACTTACAATGCCCGTAACTTCAGTATTTCGGGTAAATCTTCGCTAGCAATAAGTTTTTTGATGGCTTTCCTTTCGGATAAGCGGGATTCTTATCCACAGTAATAACTCGTAGGGTTTGAGTATGAAGGGCTTTAAAAGCCTTACGGGAAAAGCGTTTTGCTGCCAGAGCCTCCTGCTTCGCTGTCAAGAAAAAGTCTAGGGTATTCCCCTGAGAATCAACGGCTCGGTACAAATATTTCTGCTTGCTTTTAGCGCGCGATATAGGTTTCGTCTACCCACCACAAGTTATTTGTCGGACGCAAATGTGCCCTAAAGCGCTTATCTAATTCTAGACTATACTCTTGTACCCAATAGTGAATTGTTATGTAGTCTACTTCCATTCCCCTCTCGTTCACCATTTCTAAGCATCTTTCGGGGAGAATCCTTCTTCCCGAAAATGCCGTGCTACCTGTTGGAAACGGAAAGCGGATAACTAAGATACCAGTGTACACAACGCAGGATGATTTCGGACTGATAATGCCGCTACTAGAAGGGAATTTAAAATTCATCAGCGGCAGGCAGTATTATTTTCTCTATGGGAATTATTTCAGCCTGCCATTTTTTGCAACACAACCTGTAGGGAGCCAGAAAATTTACGGTGATGGAAATATCGATGTTATTGCTGTGATAAATTTAAAAGACTAGACATTTTAGAGTACCTAAGATAGGCTGTTTTGTTACAAGCTCCCGTATCCCATTCACTGGCATCAACGAATGTTATATGAAAGATACAGTGATCGCATCTGTAGATGCTTGCTTACTGAAGCTAGTCTCTATAGATTAAAATCAGCTTTTGTTAATAAAGATAAATCAGAATTCGCCTTTGGCGAAGCTAAGTGAAAAAATAAATCCTGTTAAAATTATCATCCACTGTCGCGCTTCAAAGCTGTCTCAGATTTAGCGCTGATTAAATTACAACTTTTGCTGGGAAACTGTATGCGTCTCAAACTCCCCATTCCGCTCTACAACCTAATGAAGGCTACGAGTTTCTGGCGAGATAACTACCTAATTTTGCGAGAGTTTAAAAATTTTCGTAAAATTGCTATCTTAGCTATAATATTTTCATTGCTTGCAGCAATTTTTGAAGGTTTTACAATTGGTTTAATTTCAGTTTTCCTGAGAAGTTTTACTAATCCTGATACCCCACCTTTACAGACAGGAATTAGTTGGTTTGATATTTGGTTTTTGGGAACAAATGCATCTTTTGTTGATCGGCTCTACCGAATAGGCACACTCGTATTTTTAACAGTTTGGTTGCGTTCTGGCTTGGTTTATTTAGGAAATCTCTATATCAAACTATCCGAATTGCATTTAGGAGATGGACTGCGTAAAAGTTTATTTAAACAATTTCAGAAACTAAGCTTAAGCTACTTTGCCAAAAAACGTTCTGCCGAGTTGTTTTATAGCATTAATAATGAAGTCTACCAAATCAAAATAGCTTGTAGCGTAGCTGCTGCTTTTATTGCCAAGGGATTTACATTAATGGTGTACGTAACAGCAATGTTTTGGCTGTCTTGGCAGCTAACTTTTATATCTGTACTACTATTTAGTTTGTTAACAGCAAGTCTTTCTAATTTAGTGAAATGGGTGCGGGAAGTTAGCTTTGAAATATCCAAAGCTGGTAGTAATTTCAGTTCTGTGGCAATGGAATTTATTATTGGCATTCGCACAGTGCAAGCATTTGCAACTGAAGATTTCGAGCGGAGAAAATTTTATCAAGCTTGCGAACAGGTCGAGAGTGCTAATACTAAAGCGGCAGCAGCTAGCTCGGTAGTTCAACCTCTTACTGAAGGAGTGTCTGCCACAATTTTATTGCTCATAGTTGTAGTAGCAGTAACAATTTCTGGAGAAAATGGCAGACTACAAATAGCATCTTTGCTAACGTTTTTATTTGTGTTGTTGCGTTTAGGTCCGTTGGTATCGCAAATAAATGGATCTTGGTCGAGACTTAATAGCTTTCAAGGTTCTTTAGATAATATTAAGAACATCCTTAGAACTGATGACAAAATTTATTTAGAAAACGGTC
Source organism: Nostoc sp. (assembly GCF_041747015.1). GTDB lineage: Bacteria > Cyanobacteriota > Cyanobacteriia > Cyanobacteriales > Nostocaceae > Nostoc. The sequence continues at coordinate 4,016 of NZ_JBGTFY010000330.1, read as the reverse complement.
GCATTGACTTTGATGGATTGAAGCAAGCAATTGATTTCGTTGCTGTAGATTTTGGTTATGATGCTGAAAATTTAGTACTGCACAATATCACGCTAACCATTAATCAAGGAGAAATGACAGCTTTAGTTGGAGCTTCTGGTGCTGGTAAAACAACTTTAGTAGACTTAATTCCACGATTCTACGAGCCTGTAAAAGGTAAACTTCTCATTGATGGAGTGGAGCTACGGGATTTAAATATCAAATCACTGCGTCGAAAGCTGGCTATTGTCAGTCAGGATACATTTATCTTCAATACATCAGTCAAAAATAATATTGCTTACGGTTCGGAGGATGCTGATGAAGCGGCAATTGTAGAAGCCGCCCAACTAGCTAACGCGCTGGAATTTATTTTAGATATGCCGGAAGGTTTTGAAACCCAACTAGGCGATCGGGGGGTGCGGCTATCAGGAGGTCAGCGCCAACGGATTGCCATTGCCCGCGCTTTGTTACGCAATCCAGAAATTCTTATATTGGATGAGGCAACGAGTGCGCTAGATTCTCTGTCAGAACGGTTGATCCAAGAATCGTTAGAAAAGCTAGCTGTAGGGCGAACAGTAATTGCGATCGCTCATAGACTATCCACTATTATTCGAGCGGATAAAGTGGTAGTGCTTGAACAAGGATGTATTGTAGAACAGGGCAAGTATCAAGAGCTATTAGAACAGCGTGGCAAGCTGTGGATGTATCATCAAATGCAGTATGAATCAGGTCAAGTAAGTTAATTACAATTAAAGCTGCCACTGGTAGAATCGGGTGTTCAGAGCATTTAATCGCTTAAGAGTTAGATGTTTTTTAAACGAGAGTTGAGATTTGGGGTTATGCAAAAATCAATTATTAAAGAGCAAATCTTGTCTCAATTACTAGATACTTACGCTAATACATTAAAAGTTTTAAAGCAGAATACAGTCGGCAATAAGTCCGCATCAGCACTATTTTTGCCACCTGACGATCCTGGTAGTCTGGGAGATGAAGCTATGCTAGCAGCAGGTATGAAACGTCTTGCCGAGCAAGGTATTAAGCGCATAGGTATAGTCAATTTAAAATCCAACGTTCGCTGGGAGAATTTGGATCTCGTTACAGAGACGATTAATCTGCGGGGTCATTTTGCCTATCACTCCTGGAAAGATCGGTTTCGCTTTGTGCAAATGGTCAGTCGCTACGATCGCTTTTATTGCATTGGGGCTGATGTCATGGATGGTTTTTACTCAGAGAGTAGAACGCTCCGTTTCATTGAACTTGTGGCGCTAGCAGCTAAAACCGGGGCTAGTGCAACCATTCTCGGCTTCAGCTTTAACGAACAGCCGACACCAAATTCTGTTCAGGCGCTTGCCAATCTACCCGCAAGCGTAAGACTTTGCAGCCGCGATCCAGTCTCTCACCAGCGACTAACGCACCATCTCCAACGTCGTGTTGACTTAGTAGCTGATGTCGCATTTCTGTTAGAGCCTGCTCAAGAAGATTCAGAACTAGCTATAGGTGTGTCTAAATGGGTTCGCCAACAGCAAGAATTAGGACGGTTGGTCGTTGGAGTCAACGCTAATTCATTACATTTAAAAAGTCTGCCCCAATTTGGATTCGATGACTTAATTCGACTTTACGCAGATGCCTTAGTCGAGCTTTTCTCTAGCCATCCAACAATTAGCTTTCTCATGATTCCTCATGACTTTCGTGGGAAAGAAAGTGATGTATCGCTGGCATCCACTATTTTAGAAAGATTACCAATACATATGAATTCTTACTGCATGAAGGTTCCAACCCCCTGTAGTGCCGCAGAAATTAAGTTTATGTGTGCCGATTTAGACTTGGTTTTTACTGGTAGGATGCATTTAGCGATCGCTTGCCTGGGTCAAGGAGTGCCTGTAGCGGGTGTTACTTACCAAGGCAAGTTTGAGGGTTTGTTTAATCACTTCGCCTTGCAAGGAATGACTATTGCGCCAGAGAAAGCCTTTCAACCTGGCGCTTTAGCTAATTTTTTAGCAGCTATAATTGCCAAGCGGGAGGATATACGTCAACAAATTCAATCAAGGCTAGAAAATGTAAAAACATTGGCAGCCTTGAATCTAATGTAAAAACAACATTCCGGCTGATATAGGCAATTGACTGAGTATTACTCGGTTTATATAAATCTTTATTAGCTTACAGGTAATTGTATGCGGGTTTTATTTGTTTCGAGTGACTTTCCTGATGATTTACACCTCAAAGTTCATGGCGTTTACAAACGCATGAGAATGTTGATTGATGCAATCAAGCAGATTGCTCAACTAGATATATTGTTTTATGTGTCTCCTGAAACAAATATTTCTCAGGATGCTGTTGCCGAAATAGAGCATTCTCTCTCTCAATACTGGGATACTAAAATTACCCTTTTCCTATGTCCGAAATTCAAGCATCAAAGCCGATTATCTCAGCTACAGAATTATCTACCTAGCATTTTCAGTTTTTTCAAGCAGACAAAATACATTAGTGGAAGCGGAGCGCAGCAGGTTCAAGCACTTGAGAAATGTTTAAGCCGAAAGCCAGATGCAATCTTTGTTCATAGGCTAAAGTCAATGTGTCCGTGTATGCTTACTCCCAAAGCTTTGCCACCAATTTTTTTTGATTTAGATGATATAGAACACATAGCCTTTACTCGCAACCTTAGTCAGCCGCCTAAAAGGCAAGTAAAACCTTTACATTATCTACAAGTACCTGCATTGTGGGCGGGCGAGTGCCGTGCTATTCGTTTAGCACAGCAGACATTTGTCTGTTCGGAAAAGGATCGGCACTACCTTACAAACAGATTAAAACTTCCAGGTGTAGTGAGCGTACCCAATGCCGTTGATATCCCCCAGTTACAGCCTGTTGTTCCTGAACCTACGTTACTGTTTCTCGGCTCCTACACTTATCAGCCAAATGTAAATGCAGCAGAATTTTTAATTGAGGAGGTTTGGCCGCAAATCTATCGAGTCATGCCTGAAGCACGGTTAATTATTGCCGGAGGAAGTCCAAACAAAATACGCAATTACAATGCTGGTGTTCCGGGTGTAGAGTTTAGTGGTTTCGTTAAAGACTTAGACAATCTTTATCAGCGCTCTCGCGTGGTTTGCTGTCCAGTTTTCTCTGGTGGGGGAACGCGAATTAAGATTCTTGAGGCAGCAGCTTATGGCAAACCTATTGTCTCTACGAAGATTGGCTCAGAAGGTATTGAGATGCACGATGGGCAAGAGCTTTTGTTACGGGACGACCCAAAACTATTTGCTCAAGCGTGTCTAGAGCTACTTAAAAATTCTACCTTATGTGAACAACTGGGATGTGCGGCACGCGCAGTAGTAGTTCAAAAATATGATCGCGATCGCATTTTGCAATTAATTCAGCAATATTTAACAATATAGTATTAATTATGCTGCTAACTTCACCACAAGATCCACATCAGCTAAGTCCCGGAGTAACAGTGATTATTCCTACTTATAATCGGTGTTTAATGTTACAAGAAGCATTAACAAGTGTAACCTCTCAAGAGTTTGATGGTCTTGTTGAGATTATTGTTGTTGATGACAACTCTCAAGATGGAACTTCGGAAATTGTTGCTCAGAAGTATCCATTTGTGCGCCTAATTAGTCTTAAACAAAATGTAGGCCCATCGGCTGCACGTAACCTAGCAATATTACAGGCTAGAGGCAACTATATTGCTTTCCTCGATTCTGACGATCTTTGGGAAACAAGTCACTTAAAAACTCAGATTGAGGTACTAGAAGGCAAATATAAATGTTTTTCCGTCAGCGACTTAGTAATTTGGGATACAGCTAAAGAACACAAACGACTTCAAGTCCAAAGACCTAATTCAGAAAAATATGCTTCGCCCGTTCATCATTTTCTTGTCTCAGGTTTTATTATTACTCTCTCTTCTGTTGTCATACCTCGACAAGCATTCACTGAAGTTGGCTTGTTTGACGAAAATTTTATGCTGGGTGAGGATAACGAGCTATACTTACGCTGTC
>NZ_JBGTFY010000329.1:0-3898 GCF_041747015.1 Nostoc sp. | reverse complement strand
CCTTTCCGTGTCTGTGATGTTAGAGGGAATACTCATACCTGCTGGATGCTTGGCTCGTTTATTGCCGTCGGGGTTGTATCTATTTCTATCGAGGCAGTTGAGTAGCTTCAGCAAATGGTTCACATTACACTGGGCGTTTCTGGGAGCGCCGCTTTGATTCTGGTAATAGGCGATGCGGAATTTTGTATTTTCTTTAGCTTCTAGCTGGGCTAAATACTGCTTGAGAAATTTGTAATCACCCCTGGCGTTGACTTTGGAACGCGAATCTACTGGCGTTGTCGTGTTTGAGGACAGAGCGATATCTTTAGCTTCGTCTTCAGTAAGTCCAATGTGGATGGTAATTTTTACCCTGGCTTTGGTTAGGTCGTACTTGTAATTTTTAGCTTGCTCAAACGCTAAAACTGTGTGACCGCCGTTTATAATGCCATCACTACCTCCCTCGCTGGCTTCTAAAATTTCTAGTTCGAGTGAGGTTTTGCTTGGTTTAACTTTATTGGCTGACAGAACGATTCCACTGTGACGGGAGAAGAATTTTTCGGGTTGAGTAGTCAGGGAGTCGAAGACTTGTCTGTAGGTCGCGCTTTTGCGGTTTGGTTCCCTGATGTTCGGTTCTAGGGGCAGGTCTGTTGGGAACGAGTCTACATGAGCCGTGGCGATGATGCAATTGGGGTTGGCTTGAAAATAGTTATCTATCTTGATGTTCCAAGTCTTGGGCATAGTTTGTTTGCAATGCAAGTGCAATTTATATATTAGCCAAAACCCTTAGTCTGATATTACTTTTTCAGAAATGCCGTGTACCGTTAAGTATTGGACTACAACAAATAAAAGCAGTTTATTGGTACAAATGTATTATAAACTAGGATAAGTTGAGCTATGCACCTTTTGTGGTTCCGTCGAGATTTACGATTAGCTGATAACGAAATTGTCACAATAGCAACTGCTGACGGTGCAGGAGTTTTGCCATTCTTCATCATTGACCCTTGGTTTTATACCTGGGCTGATGTGGGAACTGCCAGAGTTCGGTTCCTATTTAAGTCTTTGGAAAATCTCAACTCAAATCTTCAAAAGTTAGGTAGTCGGCTGTACTTATTTGAAGGTAATTCTACAGACATTGTGCAAGAGTTGACTAAGCAGTTAACTGAGCAAGGGTATAAACCCAAACTTTTCTTTAACCGTGATGTGCAGGTAGAGTATGGTATCAGCCGGGATAAAACTATAGTTGATTTTTACAAGCAGCTGAATCTCGACTACCACATTGGGCTGAACAACTTTTTGCAATCACAAGATAAACGTGATCAGTGGTTTAACGAATATTATACCTATCAAAGACAATCCCAATATCAAGCGCCAGCAACTATTAATACGCCTCAAATCACACTCAGTCTACCAGAGTTAACATTCTTAGAACTTAAACAAAACTACCATCGCTTTTGGGCAGTAGAGAAAGTTTACTTTCCAGGGGGCGAAACACAAGCACAAGCTCAACTAGACTCATTTCTCAAAAAAAGATATTACGGATACCATTGGAAACTTTCTCGCCCAATGCTCTCACAGCTTGGTGCTACATCTCATTTATCACCACACCTGACTTTTGGGACTATTTCAACTCGCACTGTTTACCGAAGCACTAAAGCTAGAGCAGAAGAATTAAAAACTCAACCCAAGGCACAATTCTCCCTTAAAGCATTTCGAGACCGTTTACGCTGGCATGATAGTTTCACTCAAAGACTCTATTTTTATCCAGAAATTGCTTATACTAACCGTTACCCGGAATTTGATAGTTTGTATACACCATCAGAATTATCACCTGCAAAACAAGAATTATTCCAGGCTTGGCTTGAAGGAATGACAGGTTTCCCTTTAGTAGACGCAAGTATGCGGCAACTTCAAACGATGGGCTGGATGAACTTTCGGATGAGGGCAATGTGTGCCACGTTTTTAACTATCAACTGTGGTATTTCCTGGCATCACGGCGCTAAACACTACATGAACTATTTAGTAGATGGAGATTTAGCAATTAATAATTGGCAGTGGCAGATGCAGGCTGGTGCAACTAATCCACTTAGCGATACTTTCCGCATCTATAATCCGTCGAAGAATGTTGCAGAAATTGACCCTCAAGGAGACTTTATTTACCACTGGATACCGGAACTGCGGGGCTATAGTTTACCAGAAATTGAACAGGAGAAATACATTAACAATAGTTATTATCCACAACCAATTTTAGATTGGTCAAAGACACGTAAAACTAATGGCAAGATTGTCTCTGATTTGCGAAAGCAAACTAAACAGCGATTAGTTAGCGAAGCTGGAGATGAATATGACGGTGCTTTTGCTGCTAAAGAAACTGTTGATAAATACTGGCAGCATAAAGACAGAGAGTACAAAGAATATCAACAAAAGGTTACTGAGTCGCAGGAGTAAAGCTGACAAGCAAGAAGAAATTAATGTGTAATTTCTTCTTGCAGTTAAATAATCTATCGCTTTCAAAACGCCTTATTAGATTGCTCTAATGTTTCATAATTTTCTGCCATTACAAGTTAATCAACTCAAAGACCCAGAGACGATCGCTTTCGTCCAAAGTATTGAAAGAATTTCCCTTGCAACCTCCCTGAGCCAACACCCAATCCTCACAACCTATATAAAAAAAGGTAGTGGGGTAACACCAATTCTGCTGCTACACGGCTTCGACAGTTCCATCTTAGAGTTCCGTCTTCTGTTGCCATTACTTGCTACTCAAAAGGAAACATGGGCAGTAGATTTGTTAGGTTTTGGCTTTACACAAAGGCAAAAAGAAATAAATTACAGCCCAACTACAATCAAAATTCACCTTTACGATTTTTGGAAAACTTTAATCAACAGGCCGATAATACTAGTAGGTGCATCAATGGGAGGTGCAACTGCTATTGATTTTACTCTCACTTACCCTCAAGTTGTAGAATCACTAATATTGATTAATAGTTTAGGTTACACTAATTCTCCCGTCTTTACCAAATACTTGTTTCCGCCTTTTGACTTTTTGGCTGTAGAATATCTACGTCAACGCCACATTTGGGCATTAAATTTATGTAGTAAGTTACCTAATTTAGATACCAAAATACTTTTGGCAATTCAGTGCGCCATGCTACATCAAGAAATGCCGCTTTGGCATGATGCTTTGATTGATTATGTCAAAACTGGAGGTTATAGCAACTTGGCAGATAGAATTGCCAAAGTTGAAAAACCAACACTGATTTTATGGGGAGAAGCTGATGACATGCTCCCACTTGAAGATGCAGAAAAATTTCAGCGCTCCATTGCCAATTCTCAATTAGTAAAACTTAAAAATTGTGGTCATGCCCCTCAAATTGAACAGCCCCAAATCACATCTCAACATATTTTGCAATTTCTGAATAAGTGTAATTTCTAAGTGATTTAACTAGCTACTCCTTAATCTATTACAAAAAGCTATTACAAAAAGTTCACTATCCCCAGACGCAAGATTTCTCGTGTAAAGTCACAGGAATACCCGATAGTTGCATCAGCAAGAAACTTGCCAGCCAAACACTCTTTTGTTACCCCATAACCCCCAAGAATTTCAACTGCTGTTTGTGCGTTTTTGATTGCAACATCCACTGCAAAGGTTTTGGCGGCTGGTGCTTTGATTGTGGCGGCAAGTTGGGGAGAAGTTTCTGCTGTAACTGCTGCATCCCACACCATCAGTCTTGCAGCTTGAGTGTTAATCATCATGTCCGCTAATTTTAAAGCCACTGACTGACTATACTTTTGCAGTTTTTACTATTTGTGGATGAGTAATAATACTCATGGCATGAGAAGAGGATTTCTTTAAAAACTAGTTCACTAACGCGTCGGACTAGTTATTTTTTTTACATAACTAGGTTTTTTCACACTTAATAAG
>NZ_JBGTFY010000328.1:0-63057 GCF_041747015.1 Nostoc sp. | reverse complement strand
TCTCAAAAATGCCATCAGCTACTTACAACAATTTCCCCAGTCAGAATACGAGGATATTTGCTTGGATGCTTTTGACTTAGGATTTCTGTGCTTGCAAACTGCTCAAACTCGTCATGGCAACGAATTAATTAAGCAGCAGATGGAATCTTTATTGGTGGAGTTTCAGCGGTCGGTCAAAGTAATTGCAGAGTCTTTCCAGCAGGAATTAGTTAATCAAGTAGGGACAGATAACGGCCAATTATTAGCTCCACTCCAAACTCAAATTAATCTCACTTCAACCATCCTCAATGAAAAACTCAATAGCGTCAGCACTTTGCTCACACAAGAAATAGACCCCGCCAGAGAAACTTCTGTTGTTGGCCGCTTTCTCAATTCATTACGTCAGTTATTAGATGCCAAACGCTCTGATTCCATTCAAGGCGCATTTAAAGCAGCATTAATAAATGTCACTAAGGAAAATGGTATTTTGGCTGCGGCAGTTAAAGATGTGGTTTCTGAGTCTGTGAAACCATTAACCGAACAAGTGGAAAAACTGACCAGAGAAATTCGAGATCAACAGGTGACACAACAAGTACTTGAGCAGACAACTGCAAAAGGCATCAACTATGAGGAATTAGTTGTTGTCGAACTGCGAAATTGGTCAAAGTTGAGTGGAGTAGAGGTGGAGCATATTGGTCATGATGGGGATACTGGCGATATTCTCGTAAAGTTTACCAGTAAATCGTTAGCTGTAATTGAACTATCAATAGTGATTGAAGCTAGGAAACGACCCTCAAAACCTTTTGGTCGCCAAGCAATCACTCAACATTTACAGTCAGCAATGGTGCGGCGTTCTGCAAATTCGGCAATTTTTTTAAGTTATTCCCGCGAGGGATTAGCGCAGGAAATCGGTGATTGGGCAGAGGGAGTTTCTGAGTCAGGTTATTGGGTCGCCACAACTCATCCATTTTTAATCATTGCTATCCGCTTTTTGGTGATCCAGCAAAGGTTAAATAAATTGCGTAGCTTTGAATCAGAACTGGATGTGACTGCTGTTGAACAACAGATTCAGCAAATCCGCACAGCTTTGGGACGAATCAGAACTATAAAAAAATCTCTGACGGAAGTTGGTAAGGGTGTAGCTGTGATTAAAGCTGAGGCAGATGCGCTGAGTACAGATATTCAATCAGCGCTAAAGTCGATTGAACAAACACTGAGTTTTTTTACCAGCGAAAGTATCGGCAAGCAGTATCAAAAAAAAATATAATTTTTCGTTACTAATAAAAGTACGTATAGCATTACTCAATGGCTAACCAATCTTTCTCTATCGCTTAAAAACTCTGGAATTACTACAACATCTACCCTGATGACTGCGTTAGCTATCTTAGAGGCGATCGCTTGAGCTTGTGGAGTTTGACAGAAAAAAGGAGATCGCTTCCTTAGTTGAAGATAAACCAGTGATTCCTGTCTGGTTGGATGAGATTTATCGAAGATTGGAACAAAAGCTGATAGTCTAATGAAAATGCGATAGAATTACCCGTATCAAAGGTGTTGAAAGAATGTGCGATAAAAGCCATCTCAATCAATACTATATGCTAAATATATCTAATGAGTAGGACAATTAACTTTCAAACTGTTTCTTGGTTTTGGGATCTCTATAATAGAAAACTCCTTGAGCTTGATCCACCTTATCAAAGACGTAGTGTTTGGAACCAAGACTATAAAGATTTTTTTGTTGATACTGTACTTAATGGCTATCCTGCACCTGCAATATTTATATATCAAGAAATTACTCCTGAAGGAGTATCTAAAGTTAGTATAGTGGATGGCAAACAAAGATTATCTACTTTATTTGAATTTGCAAACAACGAATTTCCTGTGTATGAAAAAGCTACAATTGAAAGATTTCGTGGTAAATATTTTAAAGATTTAGATCCTGAAGATAAACAAAATTTTTGGAAATATCAGTTTGCGATAGAATATGTACCATCATCTGATGAAAAAATAATTGGTAATATATTTGACCGTATAAATCGTAATGTAATTAAATTAACACTTCAATAACTTCGTCATGCAAAGTTTAACGGAGATTTTATTACTACAGTAGAAGAATTAACTAGCTGGATGTTCGAGTATTTAGGTGGAAATTTTCCAGCAATTGATCGAAGATCTAAAAAACAAATGAAAGATGTTGAAATGGTTGCTCAACTATTACTTTTTCTAGAAGATGGTGTTAGAGCTTATAGTCAAGAATATCTTGATAAAGCATTTAGTGATCGAGATATTAATTGGGAAGTAAAAGAAGAAATTGAGAATGAATTTCGTAATACAGTTAAATATATCAAAGAGATATTAGATTTATCACAAGATATAAATTTATCTAAAACGAGATTGAAAAATCAAGCTGATTTTTACTCGTTGTTTGGTGCTATTGCTGAGTTAAATCGTGAAAATGACAATGGATTGATGATATCTAAAGATATTGGTGAAAGAATTAATAGTTTTCTGAAAATAGTAGGAGATTCAGAATTACAAAATCAGTCTAAAGATTCATTAACAGACTATCAAAAAAATGCACTAGACTACTATGACGCTGTTAAATTCTCATTTACAGATGCAGGTACAAGAAAAATTAGAATTAGAATTATGAAATCTGTAATTCAGGGAAATCTAAACTGATAAGAATCTTAGATGTATGATCTATCCTTCTATACTAGAGCGTAAATATAATGAATATAGTCCTTTTGTTAAAAGACTTGCAGAGACAATTAAATCAACATTAGTCAATTTTTGTGAAAGCAAAGGATATGCTTTTACTTCGCGCATTAAAAGTGTTGAATCTCTTGCGGAAAAAATTGAAACAGGTAGATTTAAAAAATGGTCAGATTTAGACGATTTATTTGCTTGCACTATTATAATACCTACTTTATCTCATGAAGAAGAAGTAATACAATTTTGTAACAATAATTTTGAGATTATACGAACAGTTAAAAGAGGACAAAATAAAAAAGCACCGGATATTTTTAGGTTTGATTCGACTAGAATATATGCTCAAATTAAAAAATTTGATGCCTTAAATCCAGATAATGAATTAAGTATTTATAATATTACTTTTGAAATTCAAATTAAAAGTGCTTTTGAACATGCATGGTCAGTTTCAACTCATGATTTAGTATATAAAAGTTCTGAAATTGACTGGAAAAAATTACGTTTATCAGCACAAATTAAAGCAAACGTTGAACAACTAGATACGCTTATTCTTGCTTTTGAACAAACCTCTCTTATTATCCAAGAAAATAATTATCCTGGTATAAAAATTAAACGTAAATTAGCCAATGAAATTAACAAGCTATTTGAAAATGGTAAAATTCCTAATGAACTACAACCAAAAGACATGAACCGTTTTTGTGATAACTTATATCGTCTGGCTGTTGATGCAAATAAAGAAAACAATATCCAAGGAATTATTGACAAGATAAAAATAGAAATTAATTCGACTTCATCTAAAAAAATTCCTCGTAGTATTTCATTATTTCAATATTTTTTTGCTATATTAATACGTAATAAAATTATTGAAATTCCTATAAAAAACTACCATTGTCATATAACCGAAGAATTGACTACTCTATATCCTGATATACAGATAGATAATAATTTTATTTTTCTCTATAGTGAAGATCGTTAGTTTATCAAAAAATCTTTTGCTTTTGGCTGAAATCAAGATGTTAACATAATAATCTAACTATAAAAAAGCTTTTGCTTTGTTGTCATCTTCACAAATGGGGTAAAACACCTCTGACACCAACCATCTACCCACAAAGCTGGAACCTTAAACCTCGCTCGACAATTAGGACATTCCGACAATAACCTTAACTGAATGAGGCTTACACGCCTGCATATCCTTAAACTGCCATTCAATCTTGTGACATGGTGACTCGGTATAACAAGCAGCACATAACCGAATAGGCTCCATTTTCATTCCCACCCCAGCAGGTGGTAACATCTGCACTAACCTATCGACATCAACCCCCACTACAACAGCCAATGCTTCCAACTGCTGCCGAGAAGGAGGGGGATTAAACCGAAACTTTTCCCAACGGGCGATCGCACAACAGAAAGTAAAAGACGGCAATATGCGATCGCACCTCAAGTTATGCTAGCAACACAAAGGAAAGCACGCGTTAGCGATCATCTGTATGCTTGGCAGGGATACTCGTATATAAGAGTTCCCGCCCAGAACGGCAAATAGGATCGCTATATTGACTTGGCTTATTAACCTCATTGCTTTTATGAATTGAATGGGAGGTGCTTAAAATAGCACCTCCCATTTTAAAGATTTTTGATTGTTCTCTGCCGCTTCGTCATCGAAGCCTAATCACGATTAAACAACCACAAAGTTGTTTTCGGTTAGTGATACTCCACCAAATAGTTGTGCAAATTGGATTTGAGTAAAACTACCCGCACTACCATCTTGGTCAAAATATAACGCACCTGTAGTATTGTCATAGATAAATCGTTGAGCGATCGCTGTTGCAGATGTTCCGAGTGTAAACTGAGTAGATGAGAGTAAGTCTGGTGATAATCCGCCACCAAAACCAGCAGCCGATACCTGAATCAGTTCATTAGTAGCGTTGAAGTTATAAATACTATCAATGCCTTCATGGAAACTATTGAAAGCAAAAATATCAGTACCATCCCCTCCATAAAGGGTGTCATTGCCATTGCCACCGTTAAAGGTATTATTACCTAATGCGGCATTGGCAGAAACTAAATCATTGCCATCGCCACCATTGAGTAAATTATTGCCTGTTGAATAGTCAACATTCAAGGTATCAGCACCAGTGTCACCGTTAAGGATGTTATTGCCAGACGCCCTACGATAGATTGGAACTTCGCTATAATAGTTGTCTTCATAGTAGCCTGCGGCGGTGAGAAAATCATTGTCATCGCCACCATTGAGGAGGTTATTACCTTCTGAATAGTCAACATTCAAGATATCAGCACCAGCACCAGCGTTGAGGGTATTATTGCCAGTGGTGCTATAGTAAGTTCCTCCGTAGCCGTAGCCGTAGCCAGAGCCGGAAAGAGAATCATTGCCATCCCCACCATTGAGCAGATTATCGCCTCGTGAATAGTCAACATTCAAGGTATCAGTACCAGCACCACCGTTGAGGATGTTATCGCCAGAGGTGTTATCAAATCTGTAGCCCTCGAAGCTAGAGGCGGAAAGAGAATCATTGCCATTGCCTCCATCTAGTAGGTTATTACCTGTTGAAATGTCAGCACGCAAAGTATCGTCACCAGAGCCACCTTTGAGGATATTATTACCATCGGCAAGATTAACGGAAAGAGAATCATTACCATTGCCTCCATCCAGTAGGTTATCGCCTGTTGAAAAGAAAGCATCTAAGTAATCGTTACCAGCACCACCGTTGAGGGTGTTATTACCAAACACCCCAGGGCTATAGTAGCTAGCAGAGGCGGAAAGAGAATCATTACCATCGCCACCATCCAGCAGATTATCACCTGTTGAATCGTCAGCGTTCAAGGAATCTTTACCAGCGCCACCTTTGAGAGTATTATTACCAGACACTACATCGTAGTTACCCAAGGCGGAAAGAGAATCATTGCCATCGCCACCATCCAGCAGATTATTGCCTGTTGTAGAGTCAACATTCAAGTTATCGTCACCGACACCACCGTTAAGGGTGTTATTGCCCGCACCACCAATGAGAGTATCATTCCCTCTACCACCACGCAGCAAGTCGTTACCACTTTTGCCATCGATTTTGTCGTTACCTCCCTGACCATTGATAACATCATTGGAGTTGTCTAAACCCGTAATGTTATTGGAGAGGTCATTGAGAAAGGTGACTGTGTTCTTTTTGAAGATGGTGCTTTGGGTGGAATTCGCATCGAAGACATCAAAGTTGTCACTAATGCTGGTTTGCCCATTAAACAATATATTGCCCAGGGTGGATAGGTTCTCTAGTTTTTCGAGAGCAAAGTTTTGCAGGATAACTTTAGAACCAGCAACTCCTTCAAAGGTGATTTCCAGATTGCTACCATTCTGTGTAAGCAACAAATTTCGGGCGGTGAAGGCAGCACCTTGAAATTTGAGGGTATCAACTTCGGCAATGACTGCGGCCGATGGATTTGAGCCTTTACCTATGCCACCGAAATCGATGATGGTATCGATGCCATCACCCAAGTTGTAAACAAATTTGTCTTTACCGCTACCACCAGTCAAGGTGTCGTTGCCCTTGTTAGCTGTGATGCTATCATTACCTACTTTCGCGTTAATCGTGTCCGCGAAATTGCTACCCAATAGGGTATCATTACCGTTGGTTCCATTGATATTTGCCATAACTGTTATCTTCCTAAGTCAATTTTTTCAGTAATTGTTAAGTTTTCAATCTGCTGTCAGCGCCGTTTTAGGACACAAAGAACTGTCCGAAAATTGACGCTTTCGATATACTTTATGTCACCCTTGAGGCTCACTAATTTTTCTCGAATATTTATCCTGTTGATTAGCTTGCACGTGGCACTTATCTAACTATTTGGGACTATCTAAGTCTTAGGCAATGTACAAATATACGAAAGTGTGACATTACCAAAATAGGATGTTTTAAGCTTTTTTAAATCATCCTTGACTCAGTAGCATAGGCGCAGCCCAACTTAGATATCGCTAAAAAAGTGCCGTCAAACTAAGCTTAAATGTTTGAAGCCCACACTTGATAATTTGTTTTTTTGTCAATGCGTAAGTCCTACTGTCTTGAAAATAGGTAACAGTTTACAAAGGATAAAGATTTTAGCTCGAAAATAGGGAACATTTAAATAACCTCATAATAACTAAATACTAGATATTTACTTGGATGTCTATACTGAAAAACATATCTTCACTGAAAAAACATATCTTTGTATATTCTTCACCTTATTCGCCGAAAAATATAGATTATGTAATTATCTTTTTGTATTCTTCATACTTTGATAATCAAAAAAATACATATTTTCTTTACCGCTCACTTGGGTTGGGCTACGCCTAACATGATGATTTAAGATCAAGCGATCGCCTGGGTTGGGCTACGCCTACGCATGGCAATGTCTTGTATCTAAGCGAGAATCGTTATAAATTGCTAGAATCACAAATGCAGAGATGATCCGAATTAGTCAAGAACACTTACAAACTATCCATACCCATGCCGAAAGCACCTACCCGGATGAGTGTTGCGGGATTATTTTAGGCTATATGGCTAGTGAAGGGAAAACTGTGGTCGAAGTTATGCCAACAGAAAATGTCTGGGATACAGAGGCTGCGGCTGAGTTTCCAGGCGATCGCACAACAGAAAGTAAAAAACGGCAATATGCGATCGCACCTCAAGTTATGTTACAAGCACAAAGGGAAGCGCGCGATCGCTCACTGAACATCATCGGCATTTTTCACTCCCACCCAGATCATCCTGCTATCCCCTCAGAATGCGATCGGCTCTATGCTTGGCAGGGATACTCGTATATAATAGTTACCGTCCAAAACGGTAAAGCCGGAGAACTCGGAAGTTGGAGCCTTGACCATCATCATCAGTTTCAAGCAGAGGCAATTGAAATAATTCCTAATTTATAATACTCAGAAGAGGCTTAATCCTTTGTTTCCCAAGTCCGCCTAGGCGGACTTGAGTTTGTATAGCCACAAATGAGCTTCAGCGGGGCTTAATTTGACACGCACGAGCAATTATTTATCTACCCCTGCGTGGTCTATTTACCTGAAAATAGCTAATTAAGCACTTCGCTATCTTCCTCTGCTGCTGATTTATGGAATACGAATCACGATTAAACAACCACAAAATTGTTTTCGGTAAGTGACCATTCAAATCCTATTTGTGCAAATTTAACCTGACTAAATGCACCCACACTGCCATCTTGGTCAAAGAACAATGCACCTGTAACGTTGTCATAGATAAATCGTTGATTGCTTGTGGTTGCAGATGTTCCGATGGTAAACTGCTCAGATGAGAGTGAACCTAGTGATAAACCGCCACTAAAGCCAGTGGACGATACTTGAATTAGTCCACCATAGCTATAGATAGTATCTATGCCTTCATTAAAACTATTGAAAGCAAAGGTATCAAAACCGTTGCTGCCGCCTATCAGTATGTTGTTCCCATCGCCCCCAAGCAGCAGATTATTGCCTGATGAGTAGTCAACATTCAAGTAATCGTCACCAGCACCACCGTTAAGGGTGTTATTGCCAGAAACAGTATAAACTCCATAAGAAGAGTATACCGAGCTATCGCCAGAGGCAGTAAGAGAATCATTGCCATCGCCACCATCGAGTAGGTTATTGCCAATTGAGTAGCTAATATTTAAGGTATCATCACCAGCGCCACCTTTAAGGGTGTTATTACCAGAGATAGCATCAAGAGAAAACTCGCCACGGTACTCGAAGGCAGAGCCATAGGCAGTGAGATAATCAGCGCCATCACCTCCATCCAGTAGGTTATCGCTTGATGAAAAGTCAACAATCAAGCGATCATTACCCTGACCGCCAATAATCGTATCATTGCCATAATAGCCACCGAGAGAATCGTTGCCATTGCTCCCCACAATCAAGTCATCGTAGGCTGTACCAATGATGTTTAATCTTTCGATATTCTCGTAGCTAATCTCATTGGGACCTACCGTAATTGATCCTTGGTCAGTAGTAGCATTGAAAGTTGAAATGATCCCCCCTGCATAGTAATTAGCATTGTAATAACTGACAGATAAGAAATCGTCACCTGTTCCTCCATTTACTGTTTGAGTCAATACAGAAGAGGGGGCGATATATGATGCCCTGAAAGAGAAGGAGTCATTGCCATCATCTCCATTCAGTAGATTATTACCTCCTGAATTGTCAATGCTGAAAATATCATTACCATCGCCTCCGTTGAGAGTGTTATCGCCTATTGAATTGTCAACATTTAAGTAATCATCACCAGCACCACCGTTGAAGGTGTTATTGCCAGATGCGGTATAGCTTTGATTGAAATAGCCAGAGGCAGTAAGAGAATCATTGCCATCGCCACCATCGAGAAAGTTATTACCTGTTGAATAGTTAATATTGAAGGTATCGTTACCAGCAGCACCGTTGAGTGTGTTATTACCTGATGCTCTACCTGCACTAAAGTAATCGTCGCCATCGCCACCATCAAGGAAGTTATTGCCTGTTGAATCGTCAACAATCAAGTAATCATTGCCATCGCCACTATCGAGGAAGTTATCACCTGTTGCAGAGGTAGCATTCAAATAATCGTTACCAAAACCACCGTTGAGGGTGTTATTGCCTAATGCGGTAGATGCACTCAAGTTATCATCGCCATCGCCACCATCGAGGAAGTTATCGCCTGTTGCAGAGGTAGCATTTAAGTTATCATTACCAATGCCACCATCGAGGGTGTTATCGCCTTTTGAATTGTCAACATTCAAGTAATCGTTACCCTGACCGCCAATAATCGTATCATTGCCACTACTGCCCCCATAGAGAGAATCGTTGCCATCGTTTCCCACAATCAAGTCATCGTAGGCTGTACCTGTGATATTTAAGCGTTCGATATTTTTGTAGCTAGCCCGATTCGTCCCATCTGTAATCAAGCCTTGGTTAGTACAAGCTTTGAAAGTCGAAGTGATTCCGCTAGTAGCATAGGTGTAATCGACAGACAACAAATCATCACCTCTTCCACCATCGAGGGTGTCATCACCTCTTCTCCCATCCAGCGTATCATTACCACTTGTGCCTACAATCAAGTCATCATAGGCTGTACCTGTGATGTTTAATCGTTCGATATTTTTGTAGCTAACCCGATTCGTCCCAACTGTAATCAAGCCTTTTTTGGTACTAGCGTTGAAAGTCGAAGTGATTCCGCTAGTAGTAGTAGCATAGGTGTAATCGACAAACAACAAATCATCACCTATTCCCCCATCTACCGTTTGAGTCACTAAGGAAGAAGGGGCTGTATCTGTAAAATAAAAGGAGTCATTACCAGACTCTCCATTGAGAGTATTTCTGCCTTGAACTTCATAGGCGTAAAAAGAATCATCTCCCGATCCACCTGAAACCCTATTGTTACCAGTAGAGGAATTAATACTAAGGATGTCATTTCCTGCACCTCCAGAGAGGGTATTATTTCCAGCAGAGGCAGAAGCATCAAGGAAATCACTCTCAGAGCCACCGTCTAAAATATTATTCCCAGAAGAAACGGAAATATCTAAATTATCAGACCCACTTCCACCCTTGAGAGTATTTTTCCCTGTAGAAGAGTAGGCATAAAGGGAATCATCTTCAGAGCCACCATCTAAAATATTATTCCCAGAAGAGTAGGAAATATCTAAATTATCAGACCCGCTTCCACCCTTAAGACTATTTGTCCCTATAGAATAGGAGGCATAAAGAAAATCATTACCATAACCACCATCTAGGGTGTCATTGCCCCCATTCCGATATGGGTCATCATAATATCCATTATAGTAATCATAGTAATAAAAATTCCCATATAGGTAATCATTACCTCCTAAGCCTTTAATGAGGTCATTGCCCGGTGTGCCATATAGATCATCATTACCATTCGTGCCATTGATATTTGCCATAACTTTCTACCTACCTAAATTATTGATGTTTTCAGTAACTTCAGTTATCAATCTGTTGTTAGTGCTGTTTTAAAGCACTGTAAATTTACCGAGAGTTGAGGCTTTCAACTTCGATATGGTTTTAACGTCACCGTTGAGGGTTAGCAGTTTTTCCTAAAGATTCGCTATCTTAACTAGCTTGCACGTAATACTTATCCAAACTATCTAGGACTATATGTAAGTCTTAGGAACTGTACAAATTTACGAGCGTGTGGATGTTTGAAAATAGCCTGCTTCGGGCTTTTCTCAGTTTTTGCGATCAATAGCTTGGCTATTGCCCTTCGGGTGTTTAGCTTGAAAATAGGGAACATATAAATAACCTTATAATAACTATATACAGAATATTTACTTAGATGTCTATGCTTAAAGACATAAACTTGCGTATTCTTTACATGACCAGAGATAACCGTATAAAATACTGCTAGTATTTCTCTGTTTTTCATACTTTGATGATAGTCAATTCTTTGGAGATGCCTGAAGTACTTATAAAGAAGACTAATGAGTGTGGGGTAAATGCGATCGCCTATACCCTTGGCAGGGATACTCCTATATAATAGTTTCCGTTGAAAACGGCAAAGCTGGAGAACTCCGAAGCTGGAGCCTTGACCATCATCAGTTTCAAGCAGAGGCAATTGAAAATATAATTTAACAGCTTAATTTCCAGACAGATATCATTTTTCGATAGGATTAATATTCTCGCTCTTCCACATTACAAATGTTATGCTCAATCCTAATCTGGATGAAATCCAGTTAACCAAAGACGATTACGAACGCTACTCCCGACACCTAATTTTGCCGGAAGTGGGAATGGAAGGACAGAAGCGCCTGAAAGTCGCCAGTGTTCTGTGCATTGGTACAGGTGGCTTAGGTTCACCACTACTTTTATATCTGGCGGCGGCGGGTGTTGGACGCATCGGGATTGTCGATTTCGATGTTGTTGATACTTCCAATCTGCAACGCCAAGTAATCCACGGTACATCTTGGGTGGGTAAACCCAAGATTGAATCGGCAAAAAACCGCATTCATGAGATTAACCCCTATTGTCAGGTTGATTTATACGAAACTCGCCTGAGTTCCGAAAACGCCCTAGAAATCCTTCAACCTTACGATATCGTGGTGGATGGCACTGATAACTTTCCCACTAGGTATCTAGTTAACGACGCTTGCGTATTACTGAATAAGCCCAACGTCTACGGTTCAATTTTCCGCTTTGAAGGCCAAGCTACTGTATTCAACTACGAAGATGGCCCCAATTATCGTGACCTTTACCCAGAACCACCACCACCAGGAATGGTTCCCTCTTGTGCAGAAGGTGGTGTATTAGGAATTTTGCCAGGAATTATTGGTTTAATCCAAGCAACGGAAACTGTCAAAATCATTATGGGGCAAGGTAATACTCTAAGTGGACGGTTGCTGTTATACAACGCCTTAGAAATGAAATTCCGGGAGTTGAAACTGCGTCCTAACCCGATTCGCCCAGTGATTGAAAAGTTGATAGACTATGAACAATTCTGCGGAATTCCCCAAGCTAAGGCAGAGGAAGCAAAACAGCAGATGGAAAGTGAAGAAATGACTGTTAAGGATTTAAAGGAGTTGCTGGATAGTGGTGCAAAGGATTTTGTGCTGCTGGATGTCCGCAACCCCCATGAGTACGACATTGCTAAGATTCCTGGTTCAGTGTTGGTGCCTTTACCAGAGATTGAGAATGGGAATGGCGTTGCTAAGGTGAAGGAAATATTAAATGGTCACCGTTTAATTGCTCATTGTAAGTTGGGTGGGCGATCGGCAAAAGCCCTGGCCATTCTCAAAGAAGCTGGGATTGTCGGGACGAATGTCAAAGGTGGAATTACCGCTTGGAGTCGAGAAATTGATTCGTCAGTTCCAGAGTATTAAAAATGCACCACTTTGCTTAAAGAGTCGATCAGGGGAATAAGGGGGACAAAGTAAAATTTTCTCCCCTACCTCCCTACTCTTCCCTCCCCCATTTCCTTGCGGTAAGTGGCATTTCACAAACGCAAAGGAACGCAGAGGTACGCAAAGTTATTCTCTGCGTACCTCTAGGGATGAAATCGGAGGAATCTTAATTAGGAATTAGTATTGAGCTACAGGTTTAACCTGACTCAGTAGACTGTGCAGTTTCTCGCCTTCAATGACTTCTGTTTCTAAGAGTTGAGTTGCGATCGCTTCTAGCAAGTCTCGATTCTGTCT
The DNA here is from genome assembly GCF_041747015.1 of Nostoc sp. Classification (GTDB taxonomy): domain Bacteria; phylum Cyanobacteriota; class Cyanobacteriia; order Cyanobacteriales; family Nostocaceae; genus Nostoc. The sequence continues at coordinate 50,211 of NZ_JBGTFY010000328.1, read as the reverse complement.
GAGAATTTCTAGGGCTTGTTCGTGGGCTGTTTCCACGATTTCCTTGACTTCGCTATCAATAGCTTTGGATGTGTCTTCACTCACCGCCCGCCGGGGATTAGGCGCACCATTGCCCAAGAACATTGCTTGTTGTCCTTGTTGGTAAGCCAATGGCCCTAAGACTTTGCTCATACCATAAGCTGTTACCATCCGTTCTGCCAAGTCGGTTGCTCGTTGCAAATCGTTGGAGGCACCTGTGGTAATACTGTTAAACACAACCTCTTCGGCGGAACGCCCACCCAACAAAGTTGCAATCTGACCCCGCAATTCTGTTTCATTCATTAAAAAGCGGTCTTCAGTTGGTAATTGCAGAGTGTAGCCCAAAGCTGCCATCCCACGGGGAATAATCGAAATCTTTTCTACGCGACCGTTTCCGGTTGTTAGCGCCCCGACCATTGCGTGACCAACTTCATGGTATGCAACAATCTTTTTCTCAGTCTCGTTCATCACCCGACTCTTCTTTTCTAAACCAGCGACTACCCGCTCAATTGCTTCAGCAAAGTCTTCTTGAGCAACACCTTGACGGTGATTCCGAGCTGCCAATAATGCTGCTTCATTCACCAAGTTTGCTAAATCTGCGCCAGCAAAACCAGGGGTACGAGTAGCGATCGCTTTTAAGTTTACATCATCTCCTAATTTCACCTTTTGAGCGTGAATTTTGAGAATCGCTTCCCGACCAGATAAATCGGGACGGTCTACCAACACTTGGCGGTCAAAGCGACCTGGACGCAGCAATGCCGGGTCTAAGATTTCGGGGCGGTTGGTAGCTGCTAGGACAATTACTGTGGCATCACCAGCCGCAAACCCGTCCATCTCAGTTAGTAACTGGTTGAGGGTCTGTTCTCGCTCATCGTTACCACCGTAGAAGCCGTTACTGCTGCGAGATTTACCGATCGCATCCAATTCATCAATGAATACAATACAGGGAGCCTGTTTTTTAGCTTGCTCAAATAAATCCCGGACTCGGGAAGAACCCACTCCAACAAACAGTTCCACAAACTCGGAACCAGAGATACTGAAAAATGGAACTCCTGCTTCTCCAGCTACGGCTTTCGCTAAAAGTGTCTTACCTGTTCCCGGAGGTCCAACTAATAATACACCTTTGGGAATCCTTGCACCAATTTGCGTAAAGCGTGCCGGAGTCTTGAGGAAATCTACAATTTCCACTAACTCAGTTTTCGCTTCTTCTACTCCAGCCACATCTGCGAAGGTAATTTTAGCTGATTCGCCTTCAACGTAAACCTTAGCTTTGCTTTTACCAATAGATAGAACACCTTGGGGACCACCACCACCGCCACCACGAGCAATAAAGAATTGCCAAATGCCAATAAAAATCAGCGGTGGAATCACCCAACTTAAAAGGGTTGTAAACCAAGTGTTCTTGGGTGGAGGTGTTGCAGCGAACTCAACTCCTTTTTGTTCTAGCAGTTTGGGTAACTCTAAATCAAAGATTGGTGTAGTTGTAAACACCTGTCCCGGTTCGGCATTCTCTGTTTTTATTTGGTAGAGGATCTGGTTTTGACCAACGGAAACGCGGCTAACCTCACCTTCCTGTACTTGATGAATAAATAGGCTATAGGGGACACCAGCCGGGCCAGAAGCAAATAAACCCGGCAAAAACAGATTTAAAAGCAGGAATAGCCCTGATACTGCCAGCAATATATTAGCAATCATCCGAAATCGAGGCTGCTTAGGCTGTTCTTTAATTGCCATAGATGTGATCAATCCTTAGTATGAAATAAATCAGAATTCAGAGATAACTTTGAGCGGAGACTTCCACCGTTCAAAAGTTCGGAGAGTCAGAATTTAGTAGAACCCCAATCCTTTGTGAGTTCTGGCTCTGACTATTGGCTACGTTAAATAAGTCTTATTTTTAACTTAGCTTGATAAACTTGATTAAAGACTGTTCAAAAAGGCGATTGCACCATGACCAGTCAAGATTTCCACAACTAAAAGCGATACAAACCCAATCATCGCCAAACGACCATTCAGCTTTTCGCCATACTCAGTAAAGCCAAGTTGAGACTGTTGTGTGACATACATCTGGGGTGCGGCCAAGTTGTTCAGTTTGTCTTGCTCATCAAAAATACTACCGCTTCTCATAACTTCTCCCAAATAGCAATGTTTGCTGCTATTTATTAATCTATGTAACTAAACTTAACAATTAACTTAATCTTTGGGAACTAACGAGCAAATACGGTTTACCGTACTCAAAGAATTAACACCATTGACAATTAGAGAATTGCAGCAAGCGATCGCACATACTAGAAGATACAGTAAAACATCTCTCTGTCTCCCTCACAGTTCTGAATCGCCGGAAATCGCTAGCCACTAACGCGATATACCAAAACGTTAAAGCGGGAGCGGTTACAGGCTGCGCGATATACCAAAACGTTAAAGCGGGAGCGGCTACAGGGAAGGCGGAAGCTGCTACAGGCTGCGCGAAATCCAAAAACGTCAACCCTAGACAATACCTTCGCCAAATCGAAAAAAGGCTCAATTCGTAGGTTGGGGAGCCACTGCGTTTATTGGTGTCAACTTAAGCTAGGAATAGCTTAACTGTTGGCTTCATCACCCACCTTGAACTTTAGTTCAAGGCTAACAGCTAAAGTCTACTGAAGTAGACTAGAAATTTTTGGAGGTATTTAGTCATCTTCAGATGACTTGTGCTATTAGCAAGGAACTTAAGTTCCTTGCGGGACATCACTTTTACGTTAAATTGACACCTATGCACTGCGTTGGGCAGCGAGCCACTCTTGTTGTATGTGACGTTTGAGGCACGAAACCCAACGTATTTCGATATGATTTGTAATGAAAAACATGATTAAAGCGCCTACCTAACGCACCATATTAGCGGTACGTTAGGCTAAACCTGAGCGCTAGACGATGACGTTAGTACCGACTACCAGATTTGTCGCGGTGAAATTATCCAAAGTCGCCAAGGTGAAAAAGTAAGAACCACTATAGCTAGAGTACTTAACTTCTGTAGAAGTACCAGATTGCACAAACTGTAAGTAGCCATCTAAGATGGGATTGCTACCACTGTAACCAATATTCTTAAACCCTTCAGTGAGGACTAACTGATCCTCGCTCTGATTAAAGTCAGTGATTGTATCACCAGCATAATTCAAGTTTTGGTAAACAAACTTGTCATAGCCGCTACCGCCAGTCAGGGTATCAGCCCGATTATCGTTATCGTTAAATGTACTACCAACAAGAATGTCATTGCCAGCACCGCCAAGCAAGGTATCGTTACCTGCACCGCCGCGTAGAAGGTCGTTGCCACTCTTGCCATCAATTCGGTCATTACCCCCCTGACCATTAATTACATCATTTGAGTTGTTAAAACCACTAACATTATTATTCAGATCATTGAGAAAGGTGACTGTGTTTTTGTTGAAGATGGTGTTTTGGGTGGAGTTGGCATTGAAGACATCAAAGCTGTCACCAATACTGCTTTGCCCATCAAACAGGATATTGCCAATGGTGGAGAGGTTTTCTAGGTTTTCCAGGGGAAAGTTTTGCAGGATAACTTTGTTATCAGCCACCCCTTCAAAGATGATTTCCAGATTGTTACCATTCTGGGTGAGTAGCAGATTTCGGGCTGTCAATCCAGCACCTTGAAATTTGAGGGTATCCAATTGAGCAATAATTGCTGCTGATGAATTTGAGCCTTTACCTAGCCCACCAAAATCGGTGATGGTATCAATACCGTCACCTAAATTGTAAACAAATTTATCTTTGCCACCGCCACCAGTTAAGATGTCGTTGCCCTGATTACCTCTGATAGTATCGTTCCCAGCTTGAGCGTTAATTATGTCACCATAGTTTTTACCCACTAGATTATCAGCGCCATTGGTTCCATTCACCCCGTTGAACTCTAATGCACCAATATCAACAACAGCTTTAGATATCCGGTTAAATCCAGCACCGCGTTGGTCAGTGGTGATACCAGCAGGAAGTAAGGCATTATTGCCAGCGTTAATGGCGAGACTATCCCCAAGTAAGGCGTGAGTAAAGGTTGAACCACCGTTATTTTGCAGGGCGCTGAGTTTGGGGTCGATAGGGTTAGCGCTGGTGCCGACGAGGGTGCTGGTAGTAAAGCCAGTGCTACCAGTGCGATCGCCAATCAGGTTATTACCAGCGTCGGTGAAGTTGCCGGAAACGTCGGGGTTGAGGTCATCGGGGAGGCCATCGGAGTAGAAGTTGTTGATCAAGTTGCCTGCAATGATGGTGTTTCCAACGATAACAGTGCCATCAGATTCATTGAAAACGCCTACATTATTAGGAATACCAAAAAAGCCACTTGAGGTGTTATTGGTAATAGTGTCATTGCTGAGGGTGAGAGTGCCGCTGTTAAAAATACCGCCGCCTCTATAACCATAGAATCCAAGACTATTACTAGAAACAGTGCTGTTAGTCAGACTAAAAATACCTGAGTTAGAGATGCCGGCTCCTTCTCTGGCACTATTATTAGAGATGGTGCTGTTAGTTATATCGACTACACCTGAGTTATAAATGCCACCACCATAAGATGGGAAGGGCATAGGACCTCCCCGATTAAGACCATCATCAGCATCGACACCATTATTAGAGATAGTGCTTCCCGTTATGCTGAGGTTGCCTGTATTGTATATGCCGCCGCCGTAGGCAGTATCGGCAGCAACGTACGCCCAATTATTGGAGACAGTGCTGTTGGTTAGGCTCAGGTTGCCTTTGTTAAAAATGCCCCCGCCTAATGATGACCCTCTATTACCAGAGACAGTGGTGTTAGTTAGACTGAGATTGCCTCTATTAAAAATGCCGCCTACCGCGCCGATATTGTCAGAGACAGTGCTGTTAGTCAGGCTGAGGCTGGCATTGCTATTGAGCAAAATACTCCCCAAGCCATCATTAGCATTAGCAATTTTCAAGCCATCAATGCTAGCATCTGTTCCTATGCCTGATATCTCAAACACGCCTGAGATATTATTACCGCTAATGGTGATATTTGATGCTCCAGTCCCCGAAATAATGATATCATTGCTAATCGTCAATTTCCCAGAGATAAGGGAGATGATATCCGGGGTGGCATCGGTGAACACACCCGCAAAGGTAATCGTATCCATCCCAACAGTCGCATTGGCGTTGAGGATAGCTTGCCGCAATGACCCTGCGCCAGAATCGTTGACATTCGTTACCACTGTGTCAGTATTAACAGGTTGCGGGGTGATGGGGGGCTGGACTTCGTAAGCACCAATATCAACAATACCGTTGAATACCCGGTTAAATCCAGCGCCGCGTTGATCAGTGGTGATGCCAGTAGGAACTAGGGAATTATTGCCAGCATTAATAGCGGGGCTACCTGCAAGTAAGGCATGAGTTAAAGTTGCACCACCGTTATTTTGTAACAGTCCAAGTTTAGGGTCAATGGGGCTGGCACTTGTGCCAACGAGGGTGCTGGTGGTAAAACCAGTGCCACCAACAATATTGCTACTGCTACCAGTATTATTGCCAATCAGGTTATTGCCCAAGTCAATTACGCTACCATCCACGTCGGGGTGTATATCACCGGAGGTGGAGTTGTCAAAGTTACTTGCAATGATGGTATTACTAACGTTAACGGGATCAGCGTATTCACTGACATTAAAAACCCCTCCACCATTGCCAGTACCATCACTATCTGAGTCAGCTGTGTTATTGGTAATTGTGGTGTTGATTAGGGTGAGGCTGGTGTTTCTCACATAGCTGAAGCCATTATAGATGCCACCGCCATCCTCTAAGGCTATATTGCCAGAGACGGTGCTGTTAGTTAGAGTAGCTGAACCGCCAAAATAAGTACTATCATCTCCGTTAAAAATGCCACCGCCGAAGCTTGCCGTATTGCCAGAGACACTGCTATTGGTTAGGCTGAGAACACCGCCTTGATTATAGATGCCACCGCCAGCGTTTGCCGTGTTTCCAGAGACACTGCTGTTAATTAGATTGAGAGTACCAAAGTTCCCCTCGGAACCGTCATTAAAAATGCCGCCTCCCGCAGTATCAGCATTGAAAGTGGCGGTTCCCCCGGTATTTCCATAAACACTACTATTAGTTAGGCTGAGGAAACCACCATTATAGATACCGCCTTTCGTATTACCAGAGACGCTGCTGTTAGTAAGATCGAGGATACCGTTGTTAGAGATGCCACTTCCGGCTGTATTACCAGACACACTGCTGTTAGCTAGGCTGAGAATAGAATTTCTATTGACCTTAATACTACCCCTAGCGATCGCCAGTCCATTAATACTGACACCTGTTGCTAGTCCCGATATCTCGAATACTGTAGAGGCGCTATTTCCCCTCACAGTTAGATTAGATGTCCCAGTCTTCAAGATGGTAACATCGTCAGTAATCGTCAGTTGCCCAGAGGTGAGGGTGATGGTGTCTGGCGTGGCATCTGTGAATCTTCCTCCAAAGGCGATCGCATCTCCCCCAGCAGTCGCATTGGCTAAATTAATTGCCTCTCGTAAAGTTGTGATGCCGTTATTGCGATCGCCATCATCCGCGTCCCCAATATTATTTACTGTGAAGGTTGCTAGCACACCTGCGTAACTCTGCTGTGTCGTTTCTGCGATCGCTAAACTCACTTCTAGATCAGCGGTACGGACTTCCAGTTCCCAATGGCCGCCTAACGCTGCATTGCCAATCCGCTGACGAGAAGCGGCAATATTCGCTCCTGTCAGTTGGTGCAGTTTAGCAATAAATTCTTCCCCGGCATCACCAGAAGCTACATTGCAACCATAGATGAGTAAGTTCCAGGGGCTATCGGTTTTGGCGGAGGCTAAGAATTTCTTCTGCCATTGTTCCAGTTGCTGGCTATATTCTTCGAGGGTATCAAGTCCTAAATGGGTGTTGCCCAGTTGTAAGTAGCCAGAGGCACCGTGGCATACAATGTGTATGTCGGTTAAATTTGCGTTATTGCAATTCCTCAGAATTTCCGTAATTTGCTCAACACCATTCTGTGTCGAGTCGATAACAAACACTTCAGTATTGGGAAGTATGCCGTTAACTAAACTGCTATAGTCTTCAACCGCCATATCGATGAAGACTAAACTATGGGTGTTGGAAGTAAAAATTTCGGGATTTACTTGGGAGTGTGAGATATGTAGCGTTACCATTTTGTTACTTTGAGCTTAGGGTTATAAGAAAAACTTAAACCGACTCAGCCTTATAATTACAGGGTTTTTACACAACTACCAAAAGCAAAAAGAATCTTGTTGTTTACTAGGAATTTTTCCTTTCGTTATCATCTAGCAAGTTGCTGATTTTGTAAAGTACCAAAATTATGTATTTGCACTATGCTTGCCCACCTTTTAAGAAACATATTTTACAATCTTTGCCCAGTAGGGATTTGAGCTTTTGAATTTCAATGTGTTTTTTTATATCTTGCGGGAGTGGAAAACGCTCAAGTCAGATGCTTACACATAGCAAAGGTATCAAAAACCGGACTTCTTACTGGTTAAATTTGAAAATCTAGATTTTTCGCTTATAACCCGGTTTTGCAAGTTTTGTTAAAAATAATGCTAGATATCAGTTGATGTATGCAGGCTTTATCGGATAGTTTTTTTGAATGCAACATCTATCAATTGATAGATTTGCCACATTGTTATATATCATTAGCATATAAACTTCGACAATCAAGCCCAAGATTTTCAGGTAGGGGCAATTCATGAATTGTCCCTACAGCGTTTAGTTTTGCGTAAGTCCTAATTTTATTGTCACGTTTTAACAAACATTAATTTTCTAATACTGCTAGTCATGCAGAATACAAATAAATGTTATAAATAGCATGGAAAAAAATGTTATAAGTGCCAGCCTTTCAACTCAGAACCTAAGCTTTCGTCCTGGTGATACTCCTGCCTCATTTGAGGTAACTGTCAATAATGACAGCGATCGCTTTGTGAATTTTCAGATAGAAATTGCCGCAGCCGGAGAAACCCGGAATACAGGATATCGTTGGTATAGACTCGAACCAGAGGTAGCAGCAGCGAAGCCACCCGGCAGTAGTACCATATTCCAAGTTTTCATCTTCAATACACCCATTCCGGGATTTGTCGGTACTGTCAACTTGATGGTGCAGATTTTTTCACCGCAATTAGCGCAACAGTGCAGACTTGTGTTGCGCCTGAAAATCGAGCCAGACAACAGACCAACACATTTAAGCGTAGAATTGCCTGTGCGAGAGTTCCAAGTTTATCCCCGCAACTCTGTAGATATACCAGTACGGCTGCGGAACTTGGGGCAACAACCGACAGAAGTGGTATTACGTTTTACAGGTGTTGATCCATCTTGGCTAGCTGGCAGTGCAGAACGCCGATTATCTTTAGAAGCAGGTGGATTATCAGAAGCCACATTTCAATGCCAACCTCCATCTGTAGTGCAAGCGCCCAGTCAAAATTACCCTTTTACTATTGAAGCTGTTAGCAATAATGGTTATCCAACTAATGCTGAAGGCAATATTGAAGTTTTGCCTGTGGGTTTTATAGACTTTACTACTACCCAAAAACACCTAAAAATTCCTAGTAAATCGGCATGGTTGCCTGACTGGAAGTCTGACACAGCTTCCTTTGAATTACTATTTAAAAACGCCAGCAACCTCAACCAGCAAATTAATATCCAGGTGCAGGGTAAAGACGAGCGAAAATGCAGTTTCAAAAAGCTTCCCGAAGTTGCCAATCTCAATTTAGGAGAGACAACTAAAGTCATCCTGGATGTTAAAACAAAACGCCCTTGGGTAGGAATCGGCAAAATTTTGTTGCTGGAGGCCAAATCGGAATTATCCGACCAACGTTTAGGGAGTACAGACCCCGCCACGCAGACATTGGAAGTGGAGATTTTGCCAATTATACCTCTATGGTTACAGTTGGCTGCGATCGCATTATTAGCCACCCTCCTAGCATTAATACTGCAACCAAGAAATGTCATGCATACACGTTCTGTAAACTCAGTGCGTTTTAGTGGCATTGGTTTATCTGTAGTCAGTGGGTCAGATGATTGCACCTTAAGACTTTGGAGAATCGGTAATCATAGCTTAGACCCCGACGATACAGTAAAATATGCTGGGCAACCCGTTGCTTGTGATAAACCGCAACAGCCCAAAGGTTTGATGGCGATTACCGATGACGCAGTACAAGTCTTACGGTTTATGCCGTTACAAAATGATCGTGCTGCTGTTGGTCTAGATAATGGAGTAATTGAACTAAGAGATGTCCCCTCAGGTGCAAAGATTAGTCAACTTCAAGACCTTAAAGATCCTAAAGCAAAAGGCGATCGGGTTTTTGATTTAGCTTTCACCTCAAACTCACTTAACTTATTCAGTGGTTATGGCAGTGGTAAAGTTAGAGTATGGTCAAGACCAGCGTCTAACAGTAATTTTCTGCCAGAACCGCAAGTTATCGACCTACAAAGTACATTGAAGCTATCAGGTTTCCAAGTCCGGGCATTAAATCTCAGCCCAGATGCAGAAACTCTGGTGATTGCTGGAAACTTTAAACGTTTCATCTTGTGGCAATGGAATCCAACTCAATCTGATAAACAATTGACAGGTTTATCAGTGCAGAGTCTAGAAAAACTAGACGAAAGAGTTGGGCGTGAAGACTATATTTGGGGATTGGCTTTTGTTCCTAACTCGGCAGAAAAAATCCTTGCAACCTCCGATTCTTCAGGATTCATTACGATTTGGAATTTGAATCAGTGCCAAACTATCAAAAATCCCAATCCTCAAGAACAAATCAATGAACTAAATTGCTCGCCACTAGACCGCTGGCCAGCATCAAAAACATCTGTGCGTAGTTTGGCATTTAGTGATGATGGTAGTCTGTTAGTAAGTGGTGGCGATGATGGACGAGTTGTGGTTTGGTACTTAACCCCCGAACATCAGCTCGACAAAACAAAGGCAGCAGAAGGTAAAACAATTTACCAAAGCTCTAAAAAAATCAATAGTATCGACTTGAAAACTAATCAAGGAACCATGATTGTGAGTGGTAGTGAAGATTTTCAAGTCAAACTACACCGCATCAAATAAGGAAGTCGATGATATGCAAGCTAAATTCAATCCACTACAAGTTATTATCAACCCGCCTGGAATTCAATTTGGAATGCCAGGAGATACCATTGATCTCCATATTGTTGTGATCAATCAGGGAGATCAAAGTGCTGTTATTGACCTATATTTTGTTTTTGATGAAGTATTTCAAAATTTAACGGGCTGGTCTAGTTCTCCTAGAGAAAGTTTAGCATTAGCTCCCCAACAAAATAGCGACGAAGTAACATTTGAGTTTCAAATCGCTGCTGATGCTCTCCCAGGAACCTATGACTATACATTAGTCGTAGATTCCCCTCAACATTATCCCCAAGACACTCCTATAACCTTCCCAAACCAAATTAAGGTTCTGCTAAAAGAACAGACTGCAATTCGGGTAAATGACCCAACATTTTCCATTAGACCTAACACCAACCCCAACAAACCACTAATTTTCAATCCTAGTGAGCCTTTGCAAGTGGAAGTGATAGTTGACAATCGCTCTCATCTCGTAGACAGGTTCCGCTTGGCTTGCCCAGATTTAGATGAAGACTGGTTCACAATCAATTATTCTGCAACTGGATTTGAGGGGACAGGGTTGGTGTCTGAGGTGACTGCATTAGAACTCAACCCTGCTACTCAAGGTCAAATATTGTTGAAATTTCACCCATCTGGAGATACCCTGGCGGGAAGCTATTCTCCGACAATCCGCTTGTCTTCGGAAAACTCTCCAGACTTGGTACTGCTGGATTTGGTCTACATCCAAATTCCGACAAATTATCGCTTAGATATAGAACTTAATACTATCTTGGGACAAGTTAGCCGTAGGCTTGGCAAGTACGAATTATCACTAGCTAACCGGGGTAATATTGTCCGCGAACTGATATTAAGCTTAGAAAGTCGAGATGAAGAACAACTATATACTTATAAATTTGATCCAACTGAAGTTAGATTATTACCTAATAGGAGCGCTGAAACCAAGTTGACGATCAAACCCAGACCTTGGTGGCGACAACCGTGGTTTGGTACAGGGTTAGTTGTCAACTTTAAAGTTGATATTAAAGACCAACAAAATTTACCTTTACCTAACACATTGCCTCAGGGAACTTTGGTATGGAAACCCCGTCCTTGGTGGCAATTTATTCTGTTGATTTTGGCAATTTTGGGGTTGTTGGGAGGGATAGGATTCATTATTTGGCGAATTTTAAGCCCCGATCCTTTGAGATTAGAAAATTTTAGTGCCAATAACCCTCGAATCACTGAAGAGGAGGATGAGGTGGCTTTGAGGTGGGACATTCACAATTATCAACAATTGCAAAAGCTGGTTCTGACGACCAAAGGTTCGCAACCGATTCAGCCTATTACCTATGACTTCAGTAATGGTATTCCTGAGTCACTGGGTAAAGCAAGCGCTAACGAAATACCTCCTTGTCAGGTGCAAGAAAAACAAGAGTTAATTTGTAGCAACGTTAAAACTGGAGTGAAAACAAAAGGGAATTACACTTTTGAGTTACAAGCCTTTTATCGTAATGGTATACAGTTATTTTCTCCAAAAAACCAGTTAGCTAGCCAAACAACCCAAGTAGAAATAGCTGAGAAACAAATTGCTCAAGTCCTTACTTTTCAACCAGATAAACTACAGTATACCAAAGGTCAAAAGATTCTTTTAAGTTGGGCGATCGCCCGGCCCTTATTGCTGGCACGAATTCAAATTATCGGCAGTGCCGATGATGGTACATCTTATGGTGAACCAATTACTTATAAATTTAATCAAGGTAATATTGCCGACCCTCAACTTCAAAAACTCTGTACACAACAAAATCAACAACTCCGATGTACAAATATTCCTCTCCCAGCAGATAAAGCCGGGAAATTTGCCTTTGAAATCAAAGCTTTTCCTAATAATGGAAGTCAAAAAATTGATTCTAAAAAGACTGAATCTAAAATAGAAATATTACCGAAACCATTTAGGATTGTCTCATTCAGAATCAACGGTAGTGAGCAACCAAACGTGGTTCTCAACGAAGGGGAATCTGCTACTCTCAGTTGGAGTGTAGAGGGAGAAAATATTCAAGTTAAACTTCTCCCATACGGCAATGATGTTAAACCAGTTGACTCAATAAAGCTTCCAGTCAATCAAGCCTTCCCGCCTCAAATCGGACTGCTAGTAAATGATATATCTGGTAAGCAACAACCCCAGCAAAGAGGATTTGCAATTACAGTCATTAAAAAAGTAGAGCCTACTCCTATACCTAACATTAGCCCAATTGTGCCTACTCTTCCACCCAGCAGCCCATTTAAGACTCCCTTACCTCTGAGGTAACTTTTTGGGCGATGTGAAAAGCAGAGATATATGAAAGTTGAAGACTGCCTCCAAAATCATCTTTTATGCGACGCCTCAATCTCGAAAATAAAGACTCTCTGTTATGCTGATTCTTGTTGGTTTTAGATCTACCATAATCGATTAAATTTGAGCGTGCAAACAGCGTAATAACTCAATTCCTATTTTTCTGAAAAGCTCGGCGTCTACGCCCATTTTCAGGCGAGGGTTTTCGCAATGGTACTACCTCAGCTTCACTACTTTCGCGTGCTACCCTAATTAGTAATCCAGCAGATATTAAACTGGCAATCATGGAATTACCACCATAACTGAACATGGGCAATGGCAAGCCAGTAGTTGGTAGAGAACCTGTAGCAACTCCAACGTGGAGCAATGATTGTCCGATCATTAAAACCATCACACCGATCGCTACCAATCGATGCACTGGATTTTTTGCCTTCAGCGCCACAATTAATCCCAGAGTACCAAATATAGCTAAAAGTGCTAATAGCACCATACTACCAACAAAGCCAAACTCTTCGGCGAACACGGCAAAAATAAAATCGGTGTCCTGAATTGGTAAATAAAATAGCTTTTGTTGGGAAAGTCCAAATCCGGCTCCCCAAGTTCTACCAGAACCTACGGCTAGTAGACTTTGCACCAATTGGTAGCCATCTCCTGTAGCATCCGCCCAAGGATTGAGGAATGACATCACCCGCCTACGCTGATACTCTTTAATACTAATACTGAGTATTGCCAACATCACTCCACCAATTGCTGTTCCTCCCAGGTATTTGTAAGGTAATCCTGCTGCTAGAGCAATTAGCCAAATAGTCATGCCGCAAAGTGCTGTTGTACTTAAGTTAGGCTGAGCAATAATTCCTAAAAGTACCAGACCGAAAATACCCAACCAAGCCAAGCGAACCCGCGAACTGATTCGTTCCCACTGACCAAAAAGCCGTGCACTTTGCAGTACCAAAAAGGGTTTAATTAATTCTGAGGGTTGAATCGGAACCGGCCCGATCGCTATCCAACGCGCTGCGTCAAAAGCCTTCTTTCCCAACCCTGGGATCAGTGTAGTGAAAATTAACGCCAAAAACAATAACAAAAACCAATGAGATAGTCCCAAAATTTTCTGCAATGGTAAATTAACAATAATATTGAATCCGATTAAGGAAACGAAGACCCAAAGCAGTTGACGCTTAAAGTAGTACAACCCATCATCATGACGGGCGTCAGCGACGGGATAAGATGCTGAAAACAGTATTATCAAGCCGACGAACAGCCAAATCAAGGTTAACCAGCGCAACAACCGTGCTTCTAATCCCCAGTTGGAGACTGAACTATCAAAAATTGGAATCAGACGGCTTAGATTCACGAGCAGTACAGGTAAAAAGTTAGGAATTAGGAGTTAGCAATAAAACTCATAAATCATAATTTATAACTCATAACTAGGCTTTACAACCATAAATCTTAGAGTTGTCGATTTCAATACATCGCTCGTTCAGTATTTTGGAAAAATAAAAGCACTATTTTATACATTAATAACAATTAGTAAAAATTAACGATTTGACGCAATTAATTGCTTGTCTCTCCATAGACATGGGAATTTCAATCCAGAACTCAGTTCCTTGTCCAGGTTCTGATATACATCTCAGTGTTCCCCCATGTTTTTCTACTACAATCTGATAGCTAATTGATAAACCCAATCCTGTACCCTTACCCACAGGTTTAGTTGTAAAAAATGGATCAAACAGTCGTTCTTTAACTGCTTCTGTCATTCCTGAACCATTATCAGCAATTCGGATCACACACTTCGTTTTAATGATTTCTGTAGTAATTGTAATTGTATTAGGATTAGGATGAATTTCTGCGATCGCACGTTTATTATTACAGCTATCAAGCGCATCAATTGCATTACTGATAATATTCATGTCTGGTTTGGGATGCATAAGTAAAAAAATAAAGCAGTTTAATACAGACCTCTTGATCAATCTTTATCACCCATAGACCTAGATTCGTAAACTTTGCGATCGCTTAATTTTCCGAAATAGAAGTTTTCCATTTATATTTGAGGTCGAATTACTTTGTTAAATAGTATCTGTGTAAACGAAGTAGCTCCTTCATCTGAAAGATGCATGGTATCGGGTATCTGATTATCTGACTCCATCTCACTTAAATTATAAAGAGGAATACCATAATTTATCAGATATCTTCTTAGTTGCTCAAAGTATTCTTTTCTATAAAAACTTTTTTGAGCCATTTGATTGTGTAAATGCGTTATCGGCATTTCTACAAAAATAACTTTGACTTTTGCTTGTGAAGCTAGCCTAATAAAATCTTGTAAATACGTTTTTGAAGGTTCAAATGCCCATAATTTTGGATTACTGTACAATTCTTTATAACGAATTTCTTCTGATATAATTAGTTGAGTAACTGCTTCCTTGCGTACAATGTTACGGAAATCCTCAAAGCCACCTGCATTGTTATTTATTTTAGATGCTTTAATTTGTGAGTTTTTTAAAACTTTACCTAAAACTTCTCTAAGAAGAAATCGATATCTATACACTCTACTAATCTTTTTTACTACTAGGTCTGAACGACTATCTATTGTCAAAAGAGACTTTTCAAAAAGTAAAGGAAAATCTTCTGTACGACTAACCTGAGCCAAGTAAGCATCATCAAAAAAAATAGTGTCAGTGAGATCATTGTCAACAAAGCCATAAATTAGAGTTTTAGGCTGTTTTCCTTGTTTTACAAGATGTTTAAAAAGTAAATAGTGGATGCCAAAAGGAGTACTACCTACTCCTAAATTGTAAGATGAGACAGGATACCCTAAACTTTTGTTAGAGGCTTGCGTAATCACACCAGGTTTTATCCCAGCAGCAACTCTAGAGTTACCCATGAATAGTATATCAGAGGTTAACGTATAACCATGAATAGCTCGTTGAATAGGTAAATTGCTATCGCCCCAACCAGCTAAAAATAACTCTGCACATAGCCATGTTCCTAAAAAAATGATGGCTATCATCCACGAGATTCTAGTATTGATTAAACTAAAATTTTTTGCCATGAAATTATTTGAAGATGATAAAAAATATATTCTACTTGCTCAACAGATCCATCTAGCTGTTATTTCATTGATTATTGAATTTCCGAAATATTAAAGAAACGATCATTGAATATACTGGTCATCTATAAAGTTATTTTGCAATATTTTTATAATTTATGATCAACGTTGAACTGATTAATTAAGCTAAAATTGAAAATAAATAAATTGTTGGCTTTGCGGAGCGAATAATGCAAGTGAAAATAGAACTGTTATGTAAAGTATTGGTCGGAATTTATTTATCTTGTTAGATTGATATCCCTGTTGACGAAATTCAAACAGGACTTTTAATACTATCAAAGCGACGATAACCATAACACCCCAAAACCAATATTGTGAAGATTGGATGTAGGCTGTAGGTGTGAGCAACGTCTGCATCCAAGATGATAATTGAAAAACATCATGGGAACGGAAGATAATCCAGCCAATAATTACTGTAAGATAGGTTAACATCCATGCCGAGAACCGTCCCCATAAAGTTTGTTCAAAAAGGGATTTAGCTTTAGGTGAACTGGCAAACACCCTATGTACTACTAAAGCAACACCTTGGTAAAATCCCCATATAATGTAAGTCCATCCCGCTCCATGCCATAGTCCCCCTAAACCCATCGTAATAATTAAATTAATATAGGTACGGTTTTGACCAGCGCGACTTCCTCCTAGAGGTATGTAGAGGTAATCTCTAAGCCAGTTAGATAATGTAATATGCCACCGTCGCCAGAATTCACCAATACTGCGAGAAACATAAGGAAAGTCGAAATTAATAGGTAGATCATAGTCTAGTAATTTAGCTGAACCTCTAGCCATATCTGTGTAGCCAGCAAAGTCTAAATATATTTGCATAGAGAATAACCCGCCCGTAATCCATATATCCCAGGCTGAACTATGACTCGTTTTAAAACTAGCGTCAACTAAGCTGGCTAAGTTATCCGCAAGTACTACTTTTTTGAATGCACCTATACATAACAGATCAAGCCCAACTAATATAGCTGCCAAACTAAACTTTTTATCAGTAAGTAGCTGGGGTCCTAATTGTTTTACTCGAACGATAGGTCCGGCAATTAAATGAGGAAAAAATGAAATGTACAATGCAAAAGATTGGAACTCGGTTAGGGTATTCTCTCCTTTGTACGTATCAACCAAAAAGCTGATTGCTTCAAATACAAAAAAGCTTATACCTAAAGGCAGAAATGTTTTAAAATTAGCAAATAACCAATGATTTGTATCCCATAAAACATCAATATTATCTAAAAAAAAGTTGTAATATTTAAAAACACATAAGATAGCTATGTTTAAAAAAATTCCGACGCATAAAATACCTTTTCTTTTCCGTCCATGAAAGGAGTTTAGCAAAAGTCCTAATAGCCAATTAACTATGGTAAATCCCAGCAGTAGTAACAACCCCTCTATCTTCCATATTCCGTAAAAAAAGTAGCTACTCAAGAGAAGAAAGTACTTTCGCCATTTATTAGGCAGTAACCAGTAAGTGCCAAAAATGATGATTAAGAAGATGGCATATGTAAAACTATTAAATAACATATAACTTTACAAAATAGAACTTACGAGCATTGTTCTACCACTATTGCAGGCAATAAAGCAATTGCTATAGGGCTAAGATATATTACGAATGCCTGGATACCTGAAGTTCAAGGCAGTTGGATGTCACCTTCTAACTCAATTGCCTATTTTGCAATTATATGGTCGTGAACATAATAACAACTTATAGAAGATAGATGATTGCTTTTCAATATGAGTATTAATTCTTAACAAAAAAGAGGTCTTTACTGACCTCTTATCAATTCCCTAAAATAATGTTTTGTCTACAGCAATTATGACAAACCAGTATTAGCACCTTGCTTACCAGTTGCCAGTTCCACCTTGATAATTTTGCCGCCTGCTTTTTGGATGCGTTGCTGTTCCCGAAACCAGTTCTCATAAGGAACTAGCTTAGTAAAATAAGTATTTTGCAGTTCGCGTTGGGTACGAATTCGGCTTTGGCTAGGAACAAGAGCAGTAATTTTAAACAAACGAGACATATTTTGAAAATCTCCTGTATATTTTGTGAAAACTTTTTTATCTCAAAATCTTGAGTGCAAATCTTTTAATCATTCCAAGCCTGGAAATCAAGCATCAATACTAGACCACCAACACTCATCACTGATAATTTACCAAGATAAGCAATATAACGTTCTAGCACTCACGATTGATTTCCAGACCTTAATAAAGCCGCACCTAAATTCTTAAGCGCAAACTAGCTCTTAGCTTAAGCCAGAGGAGATATAGTCTAAGTAAACGCCCATTTCCTTACCAGCGTCAGAACCTACCAAACTGGCGGTTACTTCTTTGATTGCTTGGATAGCTTGCACAGTAGCACCGACGGGAACACCCAAGGAGTTATAGGTTTCCTTCAAGCCATTTAGTACACGCTCATCCAAAATGGAAGGATCGCCAGCTAACATAGCGTAGGTGGCATAGCGGAGGTAGTAGTCCAAATCACGGATGCAAGCAGCATAGCGGCGAGTGGTGTACATATTGCCACCGGGACGGGTGATGTCAGAGTATAGCAAAGATTTTGCTACAGCTTCTTTGACGATCGCAGCAGCGTTGGCGCTGATGGTGCTAGCAGCACGTACTCGCAGTTCGCCAGTGGCGAAGTAACCTTGTAGCTTCTGTAAAGCAGAAGCGTCTAGGTATTTACCTTGAACGTCTGCGGAGTTAATGACAGCGGTAATTGCGTCTTGAGCCATGTTGTTAATTCCTTATTTCCAACCGTATTGCAATACTTCTGTTTCAGTAGATAAACTGCTTCACCCTAGAGTAGGGCGCCAACTAAATAGTCGAAGTAGTTACCAGCTTCAGCAGCATCTTCACTGGATAGCAAAGTAGCAGAGACATTCTTCAACCCACGGATACCTTCAGCAACACCCTCAATAGGAGTTCCCAAGGACTTGTACATTTCGCGGACACCGATAACACCAATTTCTTCAATAGGTGTAACATCACCAGCAACGATACCGTAGGTAACGAGGCGGAGGTAGTAATCGAGGTCACGCAAACAAGTAGCGGTCAATTCTTGACCGTAGGCGTTACCACCGGGAGACACAACATCAGGACGCTTTTGGAACAGTTGATCGCCAGCTTGCTTAACTAGACGTTCACGATTTTCTGTTAAAACTTGAGCAATCCGTAGACGGCGCTCACCACTTGTAACAAAAGATTTTATCCGATCTAATTCACCAGGGCTGAGATAGCGAGCTTCTGCATCAGCATTCACGATAGCTTTCGTGACAATACTCATTAATGGATTCCTCCAATACGAATGAAACCAGGATTTGATTAAACTGGTGCGACTTAAATTTGGTCTACTGAGTTTGTTTTCTCGTTCTTTTAGACACAACAGTTTAATAACTGCTATGGCTAATAATTTACAAGATTGCTTGAGTCAACATAAGTACACAAGCTTTTAAACTCAATTACCCTTCCGCAAAACATTTTCCGGCATTCTGTTGAGCATTTATGACTGCTCTTAACACTTTGTAATATTGCTTTTCAGAATTTACTGTTTAACTGCAATCTGAAAGCGGGATTACAAAAGGTTACGAAGGGGACAGGGGAGAGAGGACAGAGAATGATCTGTACCCTATTCCCTAATCCCTAATCCCTAATCCCTAATCCCTACTCAACCGCTACACTGCCAAGGTAGTTACCTGCTGGCAAAGATGGGAAGCGGTTGTAAGGCACAACATCTTCACCGAAGTAGCAGCTATATTCTAGGCTTTCGACTATTGCTTCTACAGCAGATGATAAACCGCTATCATCTAGCAACTTGTTATACTGGCGGATTTCTTCCTGAGTTGCGGGTGTACGCCCCAACAGGTGACGGAAGAGAAACTCAACTACCTTCACATGAGGATAAGGTGACAAGAAGCGCTGGCGATAGATTTCGGAACTAGCTAGTTCGCGCACAAACTCCCGAACGGAAATTTCACCATTCTGGAGTTTGCCCTCTAGGTCAGTACGGCGGAAATTATCAGGCACTTCACCGCTAAATACATCCAATACTTGACGGTAAATGGCGTTGATTGCCTGTTGTCTTTCGGTTTGGTTGGTACTCTCCGTTAGATGGTAAATGCGTGTATATTTACGCACACTTAATTCTACAGATTGTCCACTACCATCGTTATAGGAACGACCGAGTTCAGCAAAGGATGGCTTGCTGTGGTTTATACCATTTGTTTGGGCTGTTATATCTGCGATCGCCTGCGCCAAAAGCGGAGTATCGCTAGCTCCTACGCGGGGTTGCACTGGCTTAAAGCTAGGTACAACTACGTCGTCATTTTGCTTAGTTAGCTGGTTGTACAGCTTCTCCGTATTCGGGAAGTTTGCCGCAGGTAGGGTTGGGAAGCGACGGTAAGGCACCGTATCTTCACCAAACACCTGGTTATATTCCACACTATCTACCAAAGCACCGATAAAGGCACGAATACCTTGAGTAGCCAAAATCTGGTTATATTTGCGGATTTCTGCCTGGTCTAATGGCGCACGTCCCAAGAAGTGTTTCGTTCCCAACTCAATCACTTTGGTATTGGGGTAAGGTGTGTAGAACTCTTTCAGGTAAAGGTTAGAGTAACCCAAACCTTCAATAAATTCCTTCACACTAATTTCGCCATTGCCTAGCTTACTTTCCCACGCCGTAAATTCATTTTTGGCAATGTAAGGTGCAATATCCCGCTCAAAAATCTGACGATAGGCAGCGCTAATCAAAGTTTTGACTGCAACTTTGTCACTGGTATTCGCCACCAACTTGAAGATTTTGGTTTGTTCGCGTTGCTTGCTGACCCCTTGGTTAATGCGGAACTGAATATCAGGTTCTGTCCGCTTTTCTGTCACTGTACCCAGTGTTACAAAGCCCGGTGTTACTTCCTTCTGAACTTTTGCGGCAACATCTTCACGAATGCTACCAACGCGCAGCTGTCGCCCTGACACACCACCAGGAGTTAGATATCGTTCGTAAGGAACCGTATCTTCACCAAATGCTTCATTGTACTCTAGGCTGTTAATGATGGCATCAACCACCGCATAAAAGCCCTGTTTAGCAGCGATATCAAAGTACTTGTTGATTTCTTGACGACCATAAGTTGGACGACCCAACAAGCGGCGGTGAATATACTCGATCGCTTTACAAACATATAGCGATGTCCAGTATAGATTGCGGAATACATCCGATTTAGCCAAACCACGGACAAACTCCCGCACAGAGATGTCGCCGTTTTCCAGCTTGATTTCCAATACCTTCTGGCGCTGACCGTCGAAGACATCCCGACCGAAAACTTGCAGGTAAGTAGCTCTAATTACTGCTTGTGTGGAGCTTTCGGAGAATTTGATGCTAGAACCCTTGGCAGCTTTTTTGCCAATAGTGCCAGGCAGTTGATCCAACTTGAACACCTTGGGGCCTAGAGTCCCAGGAGCTTCACCCCGGGCTTTGGGATTGCTATTTTGGTTATTAATACCCGCCCCTTGGTTGATTAAGATACGTTTGGTATCCTTGCCAAAAGGAGCCGGACGGGTGCTGGGGTTACGAGTTTCTTTCGGGAAAATTGCCCCAAACTGAATTTCTAAGGGATCATTACCAGAACCGTAAGGATGCTGATCTGGTAGCGGTTGCTCGTAAGCAGCAAATGTGGTAATAAACTGAGGTATCTTGCGGAAAGGCGCACTGTAGTTAAACAGGTCTTGCTGCGGCCCCCAGTTGCGACATTCTTGTGCCTCTTGACCCAGACCCCGAAGGTAGGGTACTGTCTCTTCACCAAAATAGTCGCCGTATTCAGCAGAATCTACTAAGGCATCTACCAAAGCTGCTAGACCACCGTTAGAAATAATCGAGAAGTATTTTTGGACTTCTTCGCGGCTACTTGGTCCCCGTCCCAGAATATGACGGAAAGCTAGTTCGATAACTCGGCTGTTAATAAAAGGCTGGTAAAACTGTTTTTGATAAAGGGGAGATTTTGCTACACGGCGAACAAACTCCTTCATGGAGATGTCGCCATTCTTCACTTTGGATTCTAAGTCAGATATGGACAAGCTATAAGCACGGGTAATATCGCGCTCAAAGATTTGCCGATATGCAGCTTTGATTACCTCGTTTTTTTCGCTAGCGGATAACCCAGTCTTCATCACAAACTTGGGACGCCGTTCTGCTGCATTAAAGTAAATTTGCGGCAGTTGTAACCCTTGCTGGTCGCTAGAAGGGCGCTGGCGCACTTTATTTGAAGGTGTGGCTCCTTTAAATTCTGCTAGCAAAACATCCATGTACTGAGACACAATTTCTGTAGCCTCAGCATCTTTGCGGAAAAAGGAAAGTGACCCGGCTTTGATTTCCTGCAAAGCTACTAGCGTTGCTTCACCAGAACAGGCATTTTCAATTATTTCCCGCAAACCCCGTGTATTCACCGCTATGATGTTGGGGTCGCCAGCGACGATCGCATAAGTAGCGTAGCGCAAGAACCAGGATAAATCCCGCAAGCTCTTGGCCATGTTGCTCGGACCATAACGGGCAATGTTAATTGGTCTGAAACCTGGAGGTGTCGGACCGCTGGGGGCTGAATTAAATATTGAACGTAAATTTTCTAGGAACCCACCACGACTTTCAATGTAAGTTACAGTTCCCAGTTGCATCCCTTGCTGAACATTAGCACCACCACCAGCAGTTACTAGTTCTGCTTCTCTGGGCTTTTCTAAAAAAGCCATTGGCGAACCACCGACAAAAATCCGGTTGGCAGCCCGAGATACGATAATCTCGGCGTTTTCCGTGAGCGTCTGGGAAATTTCTAGACGCTTTGCACCAGATGCAAAATAGCTTGCCAGTTCATTTAGTTCACCAGTTCCTAAAAAGCGGTCTTGCTGCTCTGCTTGGGTAATTGTAGCTACAGCTAGGGTTTGATATAGTTGCGGACGCGCAACTGAGCTTCCACCACTCGCCTTAACACTCATCTAATTTTTAAAACTCCCATCATAATCGTTTATGTGTTACGTCTGGGTCGCTTTGAGGCTTGACACATCGCTGTGTTTATGCTTTATAAGCTTAAGAGTATTGCCTGCAAAACTGCCAGTAAATTAACCCGGTTAGCTTTTAGATTAGAACGTTTTGCGTTCTCAAGGCTGGTTTATTAAGAAGTATGTAGAACCTGAGTCTTAATGCATCCAGTCTCAAAAATGTATACCCTAGTTTGGCTGAGATAAAATCTAAGTTTTGTAACTACTTGTCGGTAAACAATACACACCCTACGATTATTGCAACTGGTGCAAGATTATGAAGTTTAAACTAAATTGCCTTTAGCAACGTTAGTGGACAGTGAACATTAGTCAATGTTAAGTTGTTTTTGCTACTGATAATTAAAGATTAATAGATAACGCCTCCCTTGAAAAAATTCTCAAGCTGTGGCGGTTTAAGTTTGAGTTCTCAATATTCTATATCGGGAAAATACTATGCACAAAAGTTATAAATTTAACTATTTATTCCAGGCTACTGGATCTGCGATCGCATTTATTTTAGCTGTCACTCCGGCAAATGCGCTTCCAGGAGAAAATATCAACACCGTTGTTAAGTGGGCAAAGACCAGACCTCAACTAACAACTTTGAGATACAACAGCGAAGCCCACGGCTATGAGGGTACAAAGGGAAAATTATACTTTTACGTTGATGTCACTTCTGAAAATGGGACAGTGACTAAAGAAGGAATAACTGTGAGTGGTGACTCAAGCCTCAAATTTACCACAAAAAATGCCAAAGCAGTGAAATTGTTACAAAATATTTATAATTCTCATATTTCCAATGACTTCCAGAAGTCTCGGTATGTGAGCAAAGTTGGACGTGACCAGTTTTATCGTGGGCAAAAGTTTGCTTATATCACTGCTCAAGTGCAAGGTGGTTCCGCATTTCAAATAATTCCCTTGAATAAGTTACAAGAATTTATAGATAATGCCAAATATTGCCAAACCAATCAATGCGACGTTTAATTAAACCTGTAGCGTGTAATTTACATAAGCATTATCAGTAAACAAAGGCACGCAATCACTAACGTTGTAGGCTGCGGACAGTTCAACATCTGACTCAAAACCTTTTTCAATCAACTCTTTACCAGAACTGCATTTTTTCAAGTACCCCAATAAATCCTGGTGGAAAGCTTGAAATGTTGCCACAGCCACTTCGGCTTCTGGTGACAAATTACCATTTAAATAACTGAGAATTGCCCCAGCACTAATTAAATCTTCAAATGCAGGACGTAGGCTACTATCTTCTTTCCACTTCTCGCCGGCAGGCGCGTAGGCGTTGGCGTAGCCTCTCCAAGAGTTGCCCGTCATAGACATTCCACTCTGAATTTCCAAGCTCGTAAATAGAAAGTCGCTGCGTATCTAAATCTGTGGTTTCATTTGAAGGATATCAAATTTTGCAAGATATCTAATTATGATCACGAACGTTGCACCCGCCATTGTAATACTAGGTCAAAATAGCGTGATAGTAGCACGCAAAATAATCAGCGTCTTACCAGGAGCGACGCTCTACGGTTTAGCGGGTCGCACGTCTGGGGTTGATGTCAGCTTCACGAATTTTGGCGAGACGCTGCGCGAATTATTTGCTCAGGGAACGCCGCTAATTGGCATTTGTGCGGCTGGTATTCTGATTAGGACACTAGCTCCCATGCTCGGTGATAAACGCCAGGAACCACCAGTACTAGCTGTGGCTGAAGATGGTAGTGCTGTTGTCCCCCTTTTGGGCGGACTTGGTGGGGTAAATGATTTGGCACGCCGCATTGCCCAAGTCCTTGATGTCAAACCTGCAATTACCACCACAGGCGATTTACGTTTGGGTACAACGCTGTTGTCTCCTCCCCCTGAATACTATTTAGCGAACCCAGACGATGCTAAGAAATTTATCTCGGATTTGCTAGCCGGGGCGCAAGTTAAACTAGAAGGAATAGCGCCTTGGTTAAGCAATAGTAAACTACCTATAAATCCAAATGGAGATTTAACAATCCAGGTTACAGAACGCTTGGTAACTCCTACAGCCAACTGCCTTGTTTACCACCCAGCAACGATCGCCATCGCAATTAGTGGTATCGTTGGCGATGCAGATGAAGCAGTGGTTTTAGTTCAGCAACTCTTAGCTGATGCCTCACTTGCACCGACATCAGTCGCCGGGATATTTGCACCCATCACCGCCGCTGCCGATCCAGCAATCCACGCCGTAGCTAGTGCCTTGAGAGTACCTGCTCGGTTTTTTACCTTAAATAAGTTAGAAAGCTGGTTATCACAAGGTTATAGCGCCGCCCAGGCAGCAGCGATCGCTGCTACAGGCACATCCCCTATCTTACCCTCTCCCCACATTGCGATCGCTATTGCCCAAAAGCCAATTGATCCCAATACTATAGGTCAGCCACGCGGACGGTTAGCGATTATTGGCACGGGTCCTGGTGGAGCGCAGTGGATGTCACCAGAAGTCAAGGAGATACTCAAGTCGGCAACTGACCTAGTGGGTTACAAAACTTATTTAGATTTAGTTGGTTCTCTAGGTGATGGCAAGCAACGACATGAGTCAGACAACCGTGAAGAAGAAGCACGGGCAACGATGGCGCTTGATTTGGCAGCATCAGGGCGATATGTAGCTGTAGTCTCATCTGGCGATCCTGGTATCTATGCAATGGCAACAGCAGTTTTCGAGGTATGCGATCGCTATGCCAAACCCGAATGGGACAGTATCGACATTCATGTAGCCCCAGGCATCTCCGCGATGCAGGCGGCAGCAGCAGCGATTGGTGCGCCTCTTGGACATGACTTCTGTGCTATTTCCCTCTCTGACATTTTGAAGCCTTGGGCTGCGATCAAACAACGAATTGCCGCTGCTGCTGAGGCTGATTTCGTAATTGCTTTCTACAATCCTGTATCCAAAGATCGCACTTGGCAGCTGGCAGAAGCGAGAAATATTTTGCTGCTACACAGAACACCGGATACACCAGTGGTATTAGCACGGAATCTCGGCAGACCGGGACAGACGGTGAAAGTGATCACACTTGACCAATTAGCACCAGCTACCGCCGATATGCGGACAATTATTCTCGTAGGTTCTACAAAAACCCGAACCATCAAGCGCAACGATGGTAGTATCTGGGTTTATACGCCACGTCGCTACACCGACTAACAGGCATTAAAGTATGGTTAAACTACCGACATAGTAATTACTTGGGAATTCGGTTCGATGTATAAAAATGCTAAAAGATTTACT
Organism: Nostoc sp.; assembly: GCF_041747015.1. Taxonomy (GTDB): domain Bacteria; phylum Cyanobacteriota; class Cyanobacteriia; order Cyanobacteriales; family Nostocaceae; genus Nostoc. Next base: position 24,422 of record NZ_JBGTFY010000328.1, on the reverse strand, counting down.
GCTATTTTTCTGTTAGTGTTTCTGTTGGTTGTTTCTATCAACTTTGCTGCGATCGCTCAAGATACTTCAGATGTCCCTTCTGTGAATCCTCGGATTTGTTCAGCGCCTCCTACTCTCAGAACTGAACGAGTCATTGCCGACAATGTTCGTAACCAAGTTAAAATGGGCGATCGCATCAGAGTGAGAGTTGAAGGATTATCATTAGCAGCCACAAGTGCAACGCCTCAAAGCAGTTCATTTGATCCTCGCCAATTAGTGTTGTATCTAAATGGCTATCAGCTAGAGGATATCCACGGAGAACCAATCAGCGTCATGGTTCAGGGTAAAGATCAGAAGAAAATTCTTGATGATAATTGGTTAGCCTTTCGACTTGAACGTACTGACTCGTCTCAAACTGTATGGAATGCGCTGCTTGGTGGAACAACCAAACCTAGTATTAATGCCATAGTTGGGGTAGGCTGTCCTGGTAAAGTTGCGATTCCGGTGAGCGATTTTCAGTCACCTCCTCAATTAAAAATAGTTCTATTTTCGTGGCGATTTTGGCTGTGTCTTCTTTTAGTTATAGCTATTGTCTTAATATTTATTAGGTATGGTCGAGACAGTTTACGTAGTGCGGGAATAGAAGGGGTTTACTCTCAAAAAGAGGTGATTGATGGGGAAGAAAAGTTGATAACAAAAGAGCTTAAGGTTAAAAAGAACCCTCGTTTTGGAGTTGCTAAGATTTTTCTTGGTTCAAAAGAAGAGAATAGAAATCCGTTCAGCCTATCAATATCTCAACTTGCTTTTTGGACATTTCTAATTTTTGCTTCTTACCTCATTATCTACGGGGTAACAGGCGATTACACTAATATTTTTACTGGACAATCATTAATTTTATTAGGAATTAATTCTGTAACTGCCTTTGGTGCCTCGTTACTTGATGGACACGGTAATGAGAAAAAGAGAAAAGGTAGTCAAGGTATTTCTAAAGGATTCTTGAACGATATATTATCGGATATTAATGGAGTCAATTTTCAAAGGTTTCAAACATTCATGTGGACAGTTGCGATCGGAGTCTTCTTTGTTTGGGAGGTGATTAAAAATCTAGCGATGCCAGAATTTGATGATACACTTCTTACACTACAAGGAATCAGTTCCGCGACATATCTTGGACTTAGAGGACAAGAGCAGCATGGGATGCTAAATAAGCCGATTGAAGAATCTACATCCGAAGAAGAAAACTCATCTGCAAAACAGGTTATACCAGAACAAAACAATTTACAAGAGAGCGATTTATCGAGAAATTCTAATTAAATCTTAGCGAGGTATCTGGTGCATTAGACTTGTAACCAATCCTCAAGTTAACACCAGAATACTTTCTTGTTCAGTGTCCCAAAACTGATTAATAGTGGCGTAATGGTTTCGCAAAATTTGTACAATTTTAGAAGTTGAACAGTTACCGATGCGGAGGTAAATAAATTTCGGAGGATGCCCGTATAAAAGACTGCGTTGATGGAAGTCAGAGTCTTTGGAAACTATCACGAAATCATTCGCTCTAGCATATTCCCAAATTAATACATCCTCACTTTGAATGAGTACCAGTGTTTTAACGTGTACTGAGTCAGGATACAGATCGCTGATTTGGGAAATAATCCGATCAGAAAGATTTTCGTCTAAAAGCAGTTTCACAGGGATGCTACAAATAACTTTTTCTCACGATCTGCGGCAAAAGCAAGGCAAGCTTTGATATCTTCGGAGGTGAGTTCAGAAAAGTCTGATAAAATCTCTGCTTGTGTCATGCCGCTAGCAAGATATTCCAAAATGTCATATACCGTGATTCGCATTCCTCGAATACAGGGTTTACCACTGCGTTTGCCAGGTTCGATTGTGATGATTTCGTGGTAGTTCATAAGTCAGGCGATTGTTATTTTACGTCAATAATAGCGAAAGAACAAGTCATATTTTATGGTAATTATGCATTCGCTTTCAGATTTCATAGACTGCAATGCTATCAGCTATTCATCCCCCAGCTATTACTATGAAGGGTGTTGTCCTGAAAGTGACGCAGGCGCAGCCCGTCGTAGACATCGCGTAAAATTACCCCGCACTGCAATGTCCGAAGCGATCGCCTACGGACTCATGCAATACCTTGCTAACAATGACTGTTATTCTCGTGAAGGTAAGATGTATGGAGTATTATTAGTTGAACTTCCTAATGGCGAACAACGGGTACTCAAAGCCTTCTCTGGTCTTTTGAATGGTTGCAGTGTAGTTGATGGCTGGATACCACCAATTCCGGGAAGAGACGAAGTTGTTTTAGAGGAAGCCCGTACTCTGGCACAGTTGGACGCGATTAAGCAAGAACTCCTTACTTTGAAGCAACTAAACGAACGCCAGCAGTATAAAATCCTATCTGATGAATTTGAGCAGCAGTTGCAAGAAATGAGCGATCGCCATCACCATTGCAAACATCAACGACAGGAAAAACGTCAGCAAATCTGCAATACTTTTACTGGAGAAGCACTAACTCTTGCCCTTGAACAACTCGATGAAGAAAGCCGTCAGCAGGGAATTGAGCGACGACAACTTAAACGCCAGCAAAATGAAGTATTACAGCCCCTCCAGCAGTTAATTGCAGCTACAGATGCGCGGATTAGCCAACTGAAACAACACCGTAAAGTATTATCTCGCCAATTACAAGCTCAGATGCACGCTACCTATAGCCTAACTAATTTTTCCGGGCGATCGCGATCATTGCAGCAATTAATGCCAGGAGGCTTGCCCACTGGCACAGGAGACTGTTGTGCCCCAAAACTGCTCCATTATGCGGCAACGCATAACCTCAAACCATTGGCAATGGCAGAATTTTGGTGGGGAGCGTCTTCAGTAAATCAGGACAAAATTCAGGGAGAATTTTATGGAGCCTGTGCCGAGCGATGTCAGCCGTTGATGGGGTTTTTGCTCTCAGGGTTGCAACCTATTTCAATCCTTAATAGGGATTTTCCCAAAGAAGAGATCCCGATTCTTTATCAAGATGAATGGCTGATTGCTGTCAACAAACCGGCTGGGTTACTTTCGGTACCTGGCCGTTATCGCGATCGCCAAGATAGTGTCTTGAGTCGCTTACGTCATCTGTTACCGGATGGCATGACCCTTGCATCTGTGCATCGCCTGGATCAGGAAACTTCTGGTATTCTGTTATTGGCACGCGATCGCCAAACCCATCGGCAACTCAGCCAACAGTTTCAGCAACGGCAGATTCACAAAGTTTATGAAGCTATACTTTCCGGTGCTGTGACAGTTGACCAAGGTACAATTGATCTGCCACTTTGGGGAGATCCGCAAAATCGCCCTGAGCAAAAAGTTGATTGGCAGCGCGGTAAACCCAGCTTGACACACTTTCAGGTAATGGCGAGAGAAGGAAACTACACCCGCATAGAATTTATACCGTTAACAGGACGCACTCATCAGTTGAGAGTTCATGCGGCTGATGCGCTAGGACTTGGGGTAACTATTTTAGGCGATCGCTTTTATGGATGCTGTGCAAATGCAAGTCGGTTACATCTCCATGCTAGAGAACTTCGTTTTGAGCATCCACACAGAGGCGAAACTCTTCACATACACTTAGAAACACAATTTTGACAATACGCTTAACTGAACTGTATTGCTCCATAATAGATAATCATAATTACTATGAAAGGAAGCAGCTTGCCGTTAGCAAGCTGCTTCCTTTTACGTGTGATTTTTACTTTTGTGAAATCCGAACAATTAACTTGAGTTCAATGGATAATTCTGACCCTTCTCCTAACCCTTCTCCTAACCTCTCCCTGAGGCGGGAAGAGGTTTGTTGAACTCAGGTTAAAAGCTACTAATCAGGCATTCCCAAGAGTCATTATTTTTCGTGGGTTGCCAAACTATATCCCTATATATGTCACCTGCCTCTGATAACACGACCCTTATGGTAACCCCAAGAAGTTTTGAGGGGCAACGTTTCTACCGCCAGCACCAACGGCAGGAATCACCAAGAAGGAATCCTGGGCTTTTAGCGAATCCCCGGCAGCGGGGACTGTACCATCGTCTTGGACGAAGGTCTGATCCACTGGATGTCCGTTCGGGATTCTTAGTTGTGGGTGGTCAAAGGGCGCTTTCTCAAGGCGGACTCGCTCATCAGTGAGTGACTTCAAGAATGCCACTAGCGCATCTTTGTTCGCCTGAACATTAAGCACATCAAATCGATTATTCTGTGCATTAAGTATTCGGACGCGATTTCCATTTGCAGCTGAACTATCATCTCCACCGCCTCGACTGTAGAAATCGACTACTTGCTCTAAGGTCGACATTCCACCATTGTGGAAATAAGGAGCGGTAAGTTCTATATTTCGGAGTGTAGGAACCTTAAATACTCCTTCAGGGTTCGTTGGAAGAGCAGCAATGTCGATAGGAGGAGTAAGAGGAAGAACTGTGGGTGCTACGCCATAGAGGTCTTGGTAGGCGGTTGGGTTGTTAATTCCCGGTGTCTTGGCTAGTACCGCGTCTGAAAGCGGACGCGAAACAGGACTGAGCCCATCGCTAGCACCTAAGCCGATGTCTTCCGCGTCGCGTCTGACACCGACCGCAAAGAAGCCAGTATCTTGGAGTGAAGAAGGTTTTGTAGGATTGGCTAGGGTGCGATTGAGTCGTCCGCGCTGTACGTTTCTATCCGAAACACTGGTGAATTCTGTTCCAGCGTGGCAGGCGATACAAGCACTTTGCACGAAAATATTAAATCCTAACTTCTGCTGTTCAGTTAGGGCATTGAGATCACCATCTATTTTAGTGGGGTCATCTAGTGAAGATGATCCTACGTACTTATCAAAAGGTGTCTGGTCAGAGACTAATGTACCCAAGTATTTCTGAACCGCCAGCCCAAAGAAGAGCGGGAAATTATACTCTATTAGTCTGTACTCGTTAGTACCTACAAGAGCGGTATCAGAGTCATCTTTGTCGATAATAGTAGTGGTATTGGTCTTAGTACCGTCAGCATTGACAGTTGTACTGACTCTAATGAGTTTACCAACGGAATTCCACCACTTATTCCTGAAGGCATTCTGGATCATCGGAGTGTAGGAAACAAAGTCGAGTCCCCGTAGAGATAGAGATTGTCTGCTATTGGGGCCTAGAACACTGTCCTCTGCACTCACGAACTGCTTTGCAAGGGGTCTCAGTGGAAGTACCTTCTTACCAAGTTTTCTACCGAGCTTTCTACCTTTACCAGAACTGTGTACTCTACGGTCGGTCGGCCCAAATTTGTCACCGATCTCGATTAACGTGCGACCACTAGCAGACATCTCGAAGGCGCTGAGTGGTGGTGCTACTGCCAGCCCAGCAAGGCTGGCATTTTTGAGGATGATTGGGTCGAGTGGTACTATGTTTTTTGTAGGTGTACCTACGTTTACTGCCTGGTAGAGGATAGCCTCAGGGTCTCTTAACCCATTGGGACTTACCCCGTTAAATTCGTTTCCAGCCCGTCCGTCCCAGAAGTTACGGAAGTTAAAGATTGTATTGATTACAGTCGGTGTGTTGCGAGGTTCCACCCGGCGGACGTTTACATTTCCGACTCTAAATCCGTCTGTATCAGGTGGGTTCGTCACTTGGTCTTCTGCACTACCGGGAACTACGTCAACAAAAGTGGTGTTGAAGACTCCCGCAGAGGAGGCAATATCATTAGTGTCAGAAATAACTGCCGATGTCCGGTCATTTGGATTCGCCAGCTTGTGGAATGGAAAATCTCCCTGTTTTAGCTGGTAGTTTGGCGCACCACCAAGGGTGAAAGTCTCATCTGGATTAGGACTCTTGTCTGGCAGATTTACTGTTAACAGCCCTGGACTAACCTGGTTTTTAGACCTGGTGTCGATCCCAGCTTTGAAGTGACAAGTAGCACACGACATTATACCGTCGCTACCAACTTGCATATCCCAAAAAAGAGCTTTTCCTAGCTTGATTGCGGCTTGATCGTTCTTAATGAATTCCCCGATATTGGCAGGCTCTGGAATCGGCACTGCTGTTCGGTTAGCGAGGGAAACCAAGAGGCTAGGGTTCAACGTAGCTGGGTCTACTATGGGCGGCACTGTCTGCGCCGATACAAAATTTCCGGCTAGAAGATTTCCGCCTAGAACTGTAGCCATGACAAGGGCGGCGATCGCTGTACCCTTTTTCAATCTCTTTGACAACCTTGACATTAGTCGTACAAGTGCGACTAGGCTGTTAGGTACAAAGAGCAAGGTCATTTGTATTGTTTTTAACAAACTTGCTGCCAGTTTAGTAAAAGGTTTAGCACTAAAGCTCCACCCTTTTTTTTTCCGAACTTGATTTGTTTGTTCAGAATCTGGATCAGGCGAGTTGTTAGGTTGACTATTCCAACCATTACTCATCTGTACATTTCCCTTATTGATTTGAGTTTAATCTTCTAACTCTGTTGCCAAAACAAAAAATTACTAGCTTTGGCTATAACCTGATGATTACACCTTTCAAGGTAGTTAAGACCAATTCTCATTTTGGCTACAAATGGCTTCTAATAAATGGGAGGGATGCGATCGCTAAGTATAATAACTTAGTCATCGGCTTTACAAGTTTTTGCTATTAAGCTAACTTATCCATTCTGTTAGAAACTTTTAAAAATGCAGACCGCAATTTTAACAATTGCATAGTCTATATAGACTTTATAAGAATTGTTCTATCAACCTTGAAAGAGACAACTTTATTATCTCTTTATTTGTTTAAATATACTTTATCTTCTAATTAAAGTTAGTAAATATCAATTCATTAAAAAAGCTGCAAAAAATTAAGCTTAGACGATGGAATCTTAACTCGTTAAAGAGAATATCAACTCAGAAGATATTTGTACCAATTCATTTTGAAAAACTTAAAGTATTTGCTACAAATGCTTTAAGTTTTTACTCTTCTGTTAGTAGTTGTAAATGCTAGAGTGCTTACAATATTGAGACTTTTAGATAAATATTCTTTACTTTTGTGATCTCTAGCTTTATGGGGCGCGCCATAATTCAATATGGTTCAGATAAGACAATTTGCGCGACCGATAACCTCTATATAGACGTTGCAATGCAATATCTCTCCGCACATTAAATCTCCACCAACAATCCTTAAGTGAACCGTATCGCGCCATAATTTATCTCTGTTTTTTTGTTTTGCAGCTAAATTTTGTCAGCTAGTATTACTTACACTATCCCTCAATTGCGCTTGTTTTTACAAGGCAATTACTATTTCGCTAGATAACTTTATTTATGAATTATTAGCTGCTTGTGAGTGATAGTAATAAAGCAACATAGACATAAATTAATCAAGTAATTCAAAACTGTTTAATTCATCAATGTTCTGATTTATCTTAATGTCGTCTGTGTAATTAGCCTATTTACATTGCAGAAAATAATTCAACAAAATCCTCAAATATCTAGGTGATATTTTGACCGTCTTTGATGTTGCGATCGCCTCATACCAACTCGTACTTAAGAAAGTTAGATTTAATATCTATTGTCTTCTTTTAGAAAATTGGTATTTAGTGTGGTAAGGTTCTTACAAAAACCACCCATAGGAGTGTAAACCCTTACCCAACAAATTCACTCCCAGATAGCAAACCCAAACAACGACAAAGCCACCAGTAGCTAAAATCGCCGGTCGAAGTCCTTGCCAACCGCGAGTAATGCGGGCATGGAGGTAAGCAGCAAAAACCAACCAGGTGATTAACGCCCAAGTTTCCTTAGGGTCCCAACTCCAATAACTACCCCAAGCTTCGTTAGCCCAAACTCCACCAGCAATGATTCCAATCGTTAGCAGGGGAAATCCCAATCCAATAATCCGATAGCTAATGTTATCTAAAGTTTCAGCAAGGCTGAGACGTTGAGGTGAAAGAAGTTGAGAATTTGGGATTGTAGATTGTGGACTTTCCTGCGGAACGCTACGCGAACGACTCCGCTCAGTCGAACGACTTTGGATTGGAGTTGTTGTTACTAAGTCTATGACTGCGGTTTGACTGTTGCTATCACGGGCAAAACGAGCTATGGGATTATTTTCTACAACAGTTGTTTGTGGTTGAGAATTTAACTCACTGCCTTTGTACAAGCGATAGCCACCAGTGCCTACAGAACTGCCTTGTAGTTGGATGTTTTGACCGCGTGTAACAAAGAGGAAGGCGATCGCTAACAGTGAACCCACCATTAAAGCTGAATAACTTAACATCATCACACTGACATGCATCATCAGCCAATTGGATTTGAGCGCAGGTACCAAAGGTTCTGATGCTTGCATCCCTGATGGCAGTGTCAAAGTTGCAAAAGCGGTAATGCACATGGCCACAGGTGCGGTAAAAACTCCCACTAAGCGGCTACGGCTACTATTTTCGGCAATGAGATGGACAGTTGTAATTCCCCAGGTTAAGAAAAACAGGGATTCATACAAATTGCTGAGGGGGAAATAGCCAGCCTCTATCCATCTTGCCCCTAGTAGGGTAGCCATGCACAAATTGGCGATCGCCATTCCACCAGTCCCCAACGCTGCTAGGTAAGGCAGATTCGGGAAAGCCGCTCCACTCCAATAAACCAGCATCGTCAGGAATAGAATGCTAAAGGAAGCATTGTCCAACCAATTCTGAAGTAAAACCAGATTCATAAATGTTCTCCTCAGAGAATTCTTTCAAGTGTGGATTTTTTGGCAAAAATTTTACTTAGTAATGCAAGTGTTGCGATCGCAAAAACAGCACTAGAATAAAAAACTCCCTGCATTCCCCAAAGTCCAAAAGCAACACCTGCTAACAGTGGCCCTAACGCCTGTCCCAAGGACAACACCGTGGCATTTACTGCCATAAATCCAGCCCGATACTCCTGGGGAGCTAATCCACCTAACAAAGCCTGAGTTGAAGGAAATACCATCCCATGAGCGGCTCCGAATAGAAAGCTCGGAATTAACAGCAGCCAAACATTGTGCAGAAAGGGGGTAATAACTAATGCCAACGCATAGATAACAAAGGAGAATTTAATCAGTGTTAGCTCCGAGAGATTTTTGGCAAATAATGCCAATTGTGAAGAGACAAAAGCCAGCGAAAGCGCCATACTTGCCAGAATGATGCCAATGACGACATCAGAAGCACCCATATCGCTGGCCAAGATCGGAATATAGGTAAAGTAAGCACCAAACAAGAGAATGAATAAAGAAACTACCGCAAACAGCAGTCCAATCACTTGACGATTGTTGACACTACGCCAAATATTTTGCAGATAAGCTTTGAGATTGAACTCCTGCTGGTTTTGCAACTTGGGTGTTTTCAGAGAAAATAACACCAACAATACAACCGGGATAGCACTCAACGGTAAGAGGAAAACGTACCGCCATCCCAGTGTTGTCAAGCCTCCAGTAATTAGGGGATATAACGCCAAACTCATGCCAATCATGCTACCATTAAATGCCATTGCCGCTGTCAGCATTTTCCCGTTATACAGATCACTAATTAAGGTGAGCGCCAAGGACTCTAAACTGGCTGCACCGACACCTTGTAGAAAACGCATCTCTAACAAAGTACGAAAATTTGGAGCAAAGGCGCAGGCGGCTCCGGCGATCGTGAATAACAACAGAGAAGGCACTAAGATTTGTTTTCTACCAAAGCGATCGGCTAGTACTCCAAACACCGGAGTTCCAAGGGCAACAGGTAGAACAAAGGCTGTAATCACCAATCCAATTTGTTCGGGAGGAATCTTGAAATCCTCAGCCAGTGCAGGTAATGCTGGCCCTATACTACTTGAGCCTAAAACCGCCATCAAGGTCACAGCAATAATAATCTGAAGATTCTTATCCTCATAAACTTTGATGGAATTTTCACTCAACTGAGTGCGAACTTTTGCTCGATTCATGAGTTGGCTTTCCTGACGATTAGTCTACTCATTGTTGTCAATCCCCACAGCAGCTTCTGACAATTATCCACCCATAAAAAACTGGGGACGCTTTCAAAAATGTCCCCTACTAATCTTTGAAAGGAAGGAAGAAAGAAATTGGACTCTTTTGTTTTCCTATTTATCTAATCAGTTAACTAAAGAGATACTCTTCTCCAAAGAATCTCTAACCCTAACTAAAGAGACACTCTTCTCTAAAGAATCTTTAACCGCTTTGACAGCTTCATCTAAAGGCATATCTTTAATTTTCTGGTTCCAAGGTTCTACAGCGATCGGCCCTCGATAACCTTTTTTATAGAGTGCGTTGAGAAAATCCTCAACCTTTGTCACCCCTGTCGCCAACGGTAATTCTCTTTCAAATTCTGGAATATTAAAGATGTCATAACCGGGTAATCCATCATTTAATTCAATATAGAATATATATTCTAAATCCATGTGGTGAATATCTAATAAACCTGCACCACTATTTTGCCAATGGTGAACATCTAGTTTATAACCACCATATCCATATAATCCGGCACTAGCAATCAATGCACGAGTGCCATCTATGGTATGAATAAAGTCATACTTTGTGTTACGTCTAGTTTCAGTCGGACCGATAAACTCAAAGCCAATTTTGATGTCATTTTTTTCTAAAATTGGTTTGATTTCACGTAAGCGATCGCTAGTCTGAATAAATCGGTCATTAAAGTTGAGATCATCAGCAAATGGTAAAAGATAACACAATGTTAACTTACAACCAATTTCCTTAGCTTTTTGAGCATGGACTTCAAATTCAGCTAGGCTTTCTTCAAACTCTTTTTGGCTGTCAAATAACTTCACAAGACAGCTAAAAGATACAGGTTTCAAATTAAGCTGATTTAAAAGTTCTCTGCATTCAGAAGTGTTTGAGGTATCAGGGGAACTTAAGTCAATATTAATACCTGCAAACTCATACTTGTGAGCCAAATGACAAATCTTTTGAAAATCATTCACAACATGACCAATGTTGCCACAGTGGCCCCAAGGATCAGTTAAATTCAATATAGGATACATTGCAACTCCATCTATTCAGTTCAATACTGCTTAATCAAAGTTCAAGTCCATATAGAGACGCAAAACTTTGCGTCTCTATATTAAAATCAACTGAAATCCTTATCTATTGGTGGTCTAATTTCTTTGATAAAATAATAGACAAGGATTAAAATTTTTGGCGATCGCTGATTCTAAGCCAACACAAGAGTCTTTTGTTCAACTTGTTGACGTTGGATAAAGTTTTCAACTACTTGCTTCACCAAAACTGGGTCAACTGTCACGAGATAATCTCCTTGACGATTATCGCATTGACCGATTTTTTCCAACAACACAAAGCGCAAATCTCTGCCTGTCTTTTTGTTGTCTGCAATCATTGCATCCATTAACTTGTCAGCAGTGATTGTTTTAGGAAAGGGATTGTTAAATCCTAGTTTATTTTCAATGACGTGATAATGACGATCCACATCTGCTTGTGAGATTAAGCCAAGCTCTTGACAAAGCTCGGCAGCTATTTTCATACCGAAGGAAACAGCTTCTCCGTGAGACATTTTGCCCTTTTCTAGCCATTCAATACCATGACCGAAAGTATGACCGTATTCTAGGATAATTCCATAGGTCTTTTCGCTAGGATCTCTCTTGAGAATCTCTAACTTGGACAAAATGATTTTGTAGGCTAAATCGTACAACTCTTCATCTGTGTATTTAGCATCTTGATGCAAAGTTGCTTCTAAATAGTCCAAAAATGTTGCATCAGAGATGAACCCATTTTTAACGCCTTCAATGATTCCACTGCGGCGAGAAGTTGGAGGATCTGTTTTAAGATATTTGGTATCTGTCCAGATAAAGATTGGTGAATGATAAACACCAAAGTGATTTTTGCCAGTTTTACCATTAACAGCTTGCTTGTTGCTGAGTGTGCTATCGGTTTGACCTGTCATGCTTGTGGGAACTTCAATAAAACGGATTCCACGGTAGATCAATCCAGCAACTAGACCAACGATATTGCCAACTGTTCCGCCACCAAATGATAGCAAAATAGATTTCTTTGAAGCACCTTTTTCAATAAGCTTTTCGCAGGTTTCTTCAAGAACAGGGAAATACTTACATGATTCGCCAGTAGGCACAAATTCAAGTTCGCAACGATATTTCTCACAGATATTGAGATATAAATCTTTGCCGTACAACGCAAATAAATGTGGTTCTGTAAAGAAAAAGATTTTGTCAAAGCTGTATTTCTCTAGCTCTGCTGTAAAACTTTTCTCGATGTCATATCCAAAATAAAATGGACTAGGTTTTTCCAGATGAGTGCTGAGTGTAATGACTTTACCAGGTATGAATTCTAAGGGCTGATTCCAATTCATGATTATCCCACTATCTAACTTGGTGAACTACTAGCATCATTTTGCTTGGCAAGTTCAACAATAAGACCAAATGCCTTGATTGCAGGTTAAGAACGGTGTAATTCTTGATAAAGAAAAGCTGTAATGCCTAGAATTTTGTTAATGGTTAGGAGCCTGAAACTGTTGTATAAACGTAATTTGATAGTTCTCAAAAAATATTTTAAAGTTGCGATTAAATCCTAAAAGTTTGTATTCAAAAATACAAAAAAATATAAGAATTCAAGGGGATCGCTCTTTAGATTTCTCTCGTTAGAGAATATTAAAAACCTTATTTCTTCGTGTTTGGTAGCAAACAATGATTTTGTGATTTGCTAATAAAGTGAGGCTTTGCAAGGGCTTCAAGGTCATCATCTTATTTTTCTCTCATCAGATATACAAAAGACCATTTTTTAACGCTCTTTATATATCAACTCCTAAAATCATGTCATGTATTTTTAGAAATGATGTATTATCTAAAATAATGTATTGTTAAAAACCGCTTTATCTCAATATTAAATAGATTTAATTAAAAGATAAATTGCATTTAAACTAGATAATGAATAATTGTAACTGAGGTTTTTGAAGTTAAGTAAATATAAAGCCCGAATGTACACTATTCTTCTAGATTCACTTATCCTCCCCAATTTGAGTAAATCCAATAGATACTAAACCGATTATTTCGGCTGCATATCTGGCAATTATTAAGGAATAAGACTACAAAGAAAGCCAGCGTTCCATAATGGTGTGAGCAATTGAGGTGAAACTGGATGGAATGTCCGCGTTGTGGGTCGTCACATATCCGTAAAAATGGAATAAAAAGAGGTAAACAGAATCACATTTGCTGTGATTGTCATCGCCAGTTTATTCAGGATTATGAGCCATCTAAAACCTATAGCAACGAGCTAAAGCTTGAATGCCTTCGGATGTATCTCAATGGTATGGGTTTTAGGGCTATTGAACGGGTTAAAGGTGTTCATCACACTACAATTATTACTTGGGTCAAACAACTCGGTAAGAGTTTACCAGATGCACTCCTCATTAATGATGAAAGACCAGGAGCCAGAAGGAAAGAGGTATGATTGAAAACTTTAGTTCTGGATATAAAGCCCAGTTGAAAAAGAAGAATTGTATTGAAACGCGCAGTGCTTTATATTTACTCCACAGAGATAGGAAGCTATTTTGATGTATTTACTTTAGTAATAACTGATTGTGATACTGTCGGATGCAGAATCTGGGATATGTAGTAGGAGTTTCCAGACCATCTTGCAGGAAGTTACAAGTATCTCGCTTCAATACGCAACTATCTGAGAATATTTCAGTTCGTGCCGTAGTAGTTTGTGCTGGGTTCTGTATACTGTCTATTATTCTTTCACATCTGAGAAAAAGGTGAAATGAGTATTGGACATTTTACTGAAACTACAAACAGATACTCAATATTACGACCAATAACGGGTTCTAGACCTATTCTCATCACCAAGAACAACACACATAAAATCCATAAATTCACTATGCTGAAAAATTTTTTGATGACTGCTTTAGGAGCTAGCTTGATGACCTTTGTCGGTGGACAAGCAGTACAAGCAGCCAATTTTACGGTTTTGGCTAGTGGTCTTGATAGTCCAAGGGGGCTTTCCTTTGGACCTGATGGCGCTCTCTACGTTACAGAGGCTGGTAAGGGAGGAAGTGGAGCCTGCATTGCGTCACCTAGTCAACCAGGCGCGACTCTCTGTTATGGTGCAACTGGTGCTGTAACCCGTATTCAGAATGGTATATCAGAGCGTGTAATTACGGGTCTACCGTCCCTAGCATTGCCTGATGGTGGTGACACGGCTGGCATTAATGACATTGCATTTGATTCGACCGGGAAGGCTTATGCAATTATTGGTTTGGCTGGGAACCCAGCAAACCGCGATAATATATTAGGCATTCCTGATTTTGGCAACCTCATTGCTATTGATGACTTTGATGGCGGAGCTTCTTGGACAAGACTAGCCGATTTAGCAGCCTATGAAGGTGAATATAATCCTGATGGTACAGACATTATTAGCAACATTTATAATTTCATAATTCAGGGTGATACCGCTAAAGTCATTGATTCGGGTGCAAACGACCTTTTCAGCGTAGGGCTTGATGGAAGTGGGCTAACATTGGAGTCTGTTTTTCCAGAACGCTTAGTGACTAATCCCCTCTCCGGTGAAAATATTTTGATGCAATCGGTACCCACAGCGATCGCAAAGGGTCCTGATGAAGCATACTATGTAGGCGAACTCACAGGGTTTCCTTTTCCACAAGGTGAGGCACGTATCTATCGACTTAACCCTATTACTAATCAGCCGGAAGTTTACGCTGAGGGTTTCACCAGCATAGTTGATTTGGCTTTCGGTGCTGATGAAAGTCTATATGTGCTACAGTACGCCAATGATACATTATCATCAGGAAATGGCTCTCTAATACGCATTACCCCTGATGGTACTCGCACAGTACTTGCCAGTGAGCAACTCCTTACCCCTACTGCTCTGACCCTTGGCCCTGATGGTGCTGTCTACGTTTCCAACAAAGGTTTTACTGCGGGTGAAGGGGAAATTCTTCGGATTGAGACAAATCAAGTCGCTTCTGTTCCTGAACCGTCTGCTGCATGGGGCATATTTGTAATTGGTGGTTTAGGTACTCTTTTGAACTTAAAACGTAAGAGAGCCAGCGTTTAAGAAAAATAGTAGGTTGGATTGAGCAACAGCGAAACCCAACACTTCCGTGATTTTGTTGGGTTTCACTTCTCTACGAGACGCACTCGCGTTCGTTCTACCCAACCTACAATTTTCTTAAGTGAACCGTATTCGTTCTTAGCATTAACCCAAGCGTATTGCTGTAATCGTGCCATCCTTACCAAAACATACCCCATTTAGAAAATGATGGTACTTCTCTACAATATTTTCATCTTTTCGAGTCTCTTAGTTCAATGTCTACGAATAACAGTTGTATAACTTAGTAGTTGTGTCGCTTCTCGTTGACTCTTAACCAGCCGAAATTCATTATATATAGATGTTCTAGAAAAGAATTAGCTAGGTAGACTTTTTAAAATTTTTTAACAATGAAATTTTACTTTAGCTTTTAATGCCTCTACATTGCAACCTTTAACAAATTCTAAAATTTGATTTTTAATTTCTGGTGTAGTGCAATAGGTCAATTCTTTGACACTTGTGATTAATAGACTAACTTTACCAAAGAAGACCCAAAGAGAGAGACGTGGGGACGCAAAGAAATAACTCTATCTCTGTATCCCCGTGTCTTTTCAATGAAGGGCTACTACCAAATTCGGTTTCCATTTTCGTCAACTCGTGCTTGCCGAATTACATCGGAAATCTCTTCAGCATCTTTAACGTGATGGAGTGCTTTCTTTTCGCCATCGGGTTCATCTACAACGAAGTAAGTCGGGACTGTGATTTTGTCGCCTGTAATGTCTGGTACATCATCCACAGCTACTTGTTTAGCCTTTTCTTCAACAGATTGAGACTCATCAGCAATTCTATCTCCTGGATTCGCTGTTAAGTTTCTTTCATTCACGTTCGGTTCTTCACGTAAATGTGTATCTTCACTTACTGGTTGACTAATTTGATTTTCTTGATTTTTATCACTCATAGCTTTTTCAGGTATTGAAAAATGTAGCTTTACCAATAACACTCTAGAAAATTCAAGTTACAAAGAGTTCTTTCTCTGGAGAGACTTTGAGAAAAGATTAGAGAGGAACACGTCTTAGGTTAGATATTGATTCTGAGGAATTTATTTCTTTAGTTGAAATGGAGTATATTTTCCTCCCAATGCTTCTACAATGCTACGGGTATTCGCCTCCATCATTTTAATGTAGGAATCCCCATCACTTCCCTTGGCACCAATTGAATCAGAGTAAAGGTGATGTGGTGCTAATTTTACTCCTGCTTCTTGGGCAACGGTTTTAATTAAGGCTGGATTGATTGTAGTCTCAGCAAAAATTGCCGGAACACCGATCTTTTTAATTGACTCTACTAATCGCTGGACTGTTTGAGCGCTTGGTTGTTCTTCGGTACTAATGCCAATTAAAGTACCTGCGATCGCAATTCCATAAGCACGTCCATAATATTGGAAGGCATCATGGGTTGTTACCAGTTTGCGCTTATCTGCGGGAATAGTTTGAATCTGTTGATTAATCCAGCTATGCAACTGTTTTAATTCGTTGGTAAGTTCTGATGCTCTTTGAGTAAATTCTGCTTTATCTTCAGGTGATAACTTAATTAAAGCATCCCGAATCGCATTCGTCATGGCGATCGCATTTTCTGCACTACCCCAAACGTGGGGATCTGGTACGATTTCACCTTTGCCTTTGTCTAACTGCAAAGATTTGACAGCTTCTCCCACTGGTATCTTTCGCGCCTTATCACCAGAAGCATTCATTAATTTAATCAATCCCGGTTCCAGGTTGTAGCCGTTATACAAAATCAAGTCGGCTTCTTCCAAAACCCTGCTGTCTGCTGGTACTGGTTCGTAAACATGGGGATCAGTTCCCGGTTTCAAGATTCCACTTAGTTGAATCTCGTCTCCTGCTACCTCTTGTGCCAAATCAGCAATGACGTTGCTAGTTGCTACTACTCGCGGCTTATCTCCCTTGGCACTGTCAGGGTTAGAGTTTTTTTGGGTACAACTGAATAAAGCCAAAGGCAGAAACATTCCCAAGCAAAGCCGGAAAAGAATTTTTGCTTTGATCCTGCCAACTGCTTTGCTGTAAGGATTACTGTTCTCTATCTTTAGCATTAGTTTTCTTTATCTACAATATTATATCTAATTATAGATATTTTCATATTTCTCTCATTTTTATAGTAAGCTCAAGAAATCGATATTTAAATTTAGTTATGAAAAATGTCTCTTTTTTGCCAAAATTTCACCTATCTCCAGAAAATACACGAGAATTGACCGCAAAAACTATCAGAGCTTCTGATATGAGTTTTACAGCAGCAATTAATATCGCCCATCTAGGGGTACACTACCGGACACAAGAAGCTTTAAGGGACGTTAACTGTATCGTCAAACCGGGAAAACTGACAGGTATTTTTGGCCCCAACGGTGCTGGCAAAAGTACGTTGATGAAAGCAATGTTAGGCTTAGTTCCCGTCAGTAGTGGTACGGTGCTATGCCAAGGCAAACCGTTGATGCAACAATTAGAGAAAGTTGCCTATGTTCCACAACGTAGCCAAATTGACTGGACTTACCCCGCCACCGTGTGGGATGTAGTGATGATGGGACGGGTAAAGAAAACAGGCTGGTTGCGTAGTTTTTCGGCAGTTAGTCGCCAGGTAGCAAAAAATGCTATAGAAAGAGTTGGGATGATTGAATATTGCGATCGCCCCATAGGACAATTATCAGGAGGACAACAACAACGGGTATTTTTAGCCCGTGCTTTAACACAGCAAGCAGAAATCTTCTGCTTTGATGAACCTCTAGTAGGCATTGATCAAAAAACTCAATCGGTGGTTTTTGAAGTCTTTCAGGAACTCGCTGCTGATCACAAGATCGTGCTAGTAGTTAATCATGACTTAGGTGAATCAATCGCCCACTTTGATGACTTAATATTACTAAATCGGGAATTAATCGCTACAGGTTCACGGCAACAAGTACTCACAGAAGAGAATCTAAATCTGGCGTATGGTGGGAAAGTAATGTACTTTTCAGATGCTGCCTAAACTGTAATTAGTCATTGGTCATTGGTGATTTGCAAATGACCAATGAAAAAGGACAAATGACAACTGATAAAATATGTTAGAAGCATTAATTGAGCCGTTGCAATACGGTTTTATGCAGCGATCGCTCGTGATTGCAATTTTGGTCGGGATGTCGTGTGCAGTGGTTGGTAGCTACTTGATGGTGCAGCGATTAGCATTATTGGGTGATGCAATCAGTCACTCAGTTTTGCCAGGACTAGCGATCGCTTTTATGGTGGGAGCAAATATATATATTGGGGCATTTATTGCCGGTGTTTTGAGTACAATGGCGATCGCCTGGATTAGAGTGCGATCGCCAATCAAAGAAGATGCGGCAATGGGCATAGTTTTTTCAGCATTCTTTGCCCTTGGGATTACGTTAATTACTGTTATTCAAAAAGATAACAAAATCGACCTAAATCACTTCTTATTTGGTAATATTCTCGGCGTTACTATTGATGAAGTCCGGGACACTGCTATTATTGCCATTATAGTTTTAATAGTCGTTGTTTTATTATATAAAGAACTTTTATTTTACACCTTTGACCCTTTAGGCGCTCAAGCCGCAGGTTTGCCAGTCAATCGGTTGAACTTTGGACTTATGGTGCTAATAGCTTTAACAATCGTCGCTAGCATGAAAGCTGTCGGTGTCATTTTAGTACTATCACTTTTAATTACACCGGGAGCCACCGCCTATCTATTAGTCAAACGTCTTAACCAAGTAATGATTTTAGGTGCGGTCATTGGCGTAATTTCTAGTATTAGCGGTATGTATCTTAGCTACTTTTATAATTTGCCCTCAGGCCCTGCGATCGTTTTAGTAGTATCGGGATTCTTTTTGTTAGCATTACTATTTAGTCCCAAACACGGTATTTTTACTTATCGCAAAGAGCAGTCAAAGTCGGCGGTAGTAACTATTTATGATACAGAAAAATAGTTCTAAAATCGGGTAAGCTGACAACAGCAGTTTAATCCTCAAAACAATGACAGCAAGTAGTCCCACAATTTTAGCCCTAGACTTTGATGGAGTGATTTGCGACGGACTAATTGAATATTTTGAGGTAGCATGGCGCAGCTATTGTCAAATTTGGTCGCCTGCTAACGACACACCACCAGATGATTTAGCTTTGAGATTCTATCGCCTCCGACCTGTAATTGAAACAGGTTGGGAAATGCCCGTTTTAATCAAAGCGTTGATAGATGGAATTTATGATGAAAAGATTCTTCATGAATGGGTAAGTATCGCCCCAAAACTTTTGTTAAACGACAAGCTACAACCAAAAGAAATTGGTACGAAACTAGATAACCAACGAGATGAATGGATTACAACAGATTTAGATGGTTGGCTGAGTCTGCATAGATTTTATCCGGGTGTAATAGAAAAAATCAAATTAACTCTTGACAGTGGAGTTAAGCTATACATTGTGACAACTAAAGAAGGGCGTTTTGTGCAGCAGCTGTTGCAACAAGAAGGAGTAAATTTACCACCAGAAGCAATTTTTGGTAAAGAAGTCAAGTGTCCCAAACATGAAATTCTGCGAGAATTAATTCAGTCAGCAGGAAACAACCAAGTTAGTCTTTGGTTTGTCGAAGATAGACTCAAGACTTTGCAGCTAGTCCAACAACAAGCAGACCTTGAAGATGTAAAACTTTTCCTTGCAGACTGGGGCTATAATACTCAAGCAGAACGGGAAACTGCCCAAAATGATCCGCGAATTCAGTTGTTATCATTGTCTCAATTTGCCAAAGATTTCTCGGCTTGGCATTGAAAATTTTCTCCAAATAAAGTCTCTAAAAGTCCCCCTTTTTAAGGGGGATTTAGGGGGATCTAAAACGTTTTGCTACCGATCGGAGGACTTTTAAAATATCCTCTTATATGTTGAATTCTATTTTATGTTGTATGATTAACAGCTTGAGTGCGGCAAATAAAGTCTAAAAATCTATGCTTGACCTGACAAAACTGGCGCGACAAATGCAAGGTTTAAGTCAGCATCTTACCTTAGAAGTTGCTGCGAGTCGCCAGCGTTTAGAATTGGCGCAACAACATCTAAAAAATGCTTACGAGTGTCAGCAAGATTTAATCGATCGCCAGGAAAAATGGCGCGATCGCATTCTCTTTGCTAATGCTACCCCAATTGAACCCTTAGAAACCTGCATTGATATTTCAGTTCCCCCCAAAATACATACCGTCATCGCTACCGATGGTTCCCAAATTGCCCCCAACCATCACGAAATTGCTTACTGTTATCTCCTAAATATCGGCAGAGTCGTCTTGCACTATGGACAAAATCGCCATCCACTACTAGATAGTTTGCCAGAAGTATTTTATCGCCCAGAAGATTTATATATGTCTCGGCAGTGGGGAATTAAAACCGAGGAATGGATGAGTTTTCGCCGCACTGCTTCAGAAACAACAGTGTTGGCAGAACTTGCCTGTGCAGTCAAAACGTCAGCGCCAGCATTGGCGATGGTAGATGGTTCGTTAATTTACTGGTTTTTAGAACAGTTGCCGATGGATGCACGCGATCGCATTTTACCCCCAATTCTATCAGCTTGGCAGCAGTTGCGTGATGCTCAAATTCCTTTGATGGGTTATCTCAGTGCCTCTCGCAGCATCGACGGCATGAACTTTTTACGGTTGTTGGCTTGTATCCATCCAGTGCCAGACTGTAAAAGTTATTGCCCAAATCAGTTAGAAAAAGTACCTTGTAAAATTTTTGAACAATTGCGAGATACTTCCCTTTGGACAACCCGACTCAAACCAGGACAACGCAGTACCCTGTGGCGCAGTAATTCACCTATTCTCGAACTTTACGGCGATCAAACCATTTACTTTTGCTACGTCCACGTTGGCACCGAAATCGCCCGCATCGAAATTCCGGCATGGGTAGCGGAGAATGCAACCATGTTAGATCAAGCATTGGGACTAATGTTAGCACAAGTGCAGAAAGGATATGGCTATCCTGTGGCGATCGCCGAAGCGCATAATCAAGCAGTGGTAAAAGGCGGCGATAAAGCGCGTTTTTTTGCCCTCCTTGAACAACAAATGATTAAAGCTGGTTTGAAAAACGTGGGAACTTCTTACAAAGAAGCTAGAAAGCGAGGGAGTATCGCTTAAATTTAGCAATAAATAATCAGTGCAGTCAAGCTGCACCGATGGCTGCGCTACGAACAATTTAACTTTAATTGCACCTGACATTTCCCTCACGCCAATGCTGAAGCTTGGGGTTTGGCAAAAATCATCCGTCCTGCTGTGGTTTGTAAAGCACTAGTGACTACTACCCGCAATTCACCACCCACATAACTACTACCTTCTTCAACGACTACCATTGTGCCGTCATCTAAATAGCCAATGCCTTGACTAGGTTCTTTGCCTTCCTTGAGAATTTTCAAATCAAGGTTGTCGCCAGGTAAATAACTGGGACGGACGGCATTTACTAAATCATTGACATTTAAAACAGGTACTTTCTGGACACTGGCAACTTTAGACAAGTTGTAGTCGTTGGTTAGTAGTGTCGCACTGATTTCTTGAGCAAAGCGGACTAACTTGGCATCCACTGTGGGAATATCTTCGTAATCAAGTCCATTAATCAGGATGCGATCGGGGTAAGTTTCTTTAATGCGGTTGAGAATTTCGAGTCCTCGCCTTCCCCGCACCCGCTTTAGGTCTTTGCTAGCATCGGCTACTTGTTGCAGTTCTTGCAAGACAAACTGCGGCACAATAATTGGCCCTTCCAGAAACCCTGTTTCTAGTAAAGCTTCAATACGACCATCGATAATGCAACTGGTGTCTAAAACTTTGGTGTTGGCGGGTTTTAGCGTTCCTTCCGCTACCATCGATTCTACTGTATTGGGATTAATAAACCGCAACAAGCCTCGCCCGTGGGTGTCTGCCAAATTCATCCCAGTAACGGAGAGGATAATACTACCGACAACTGCGACTAGTGGCTTAATAAATCCAAAATTTGCCGGAATGGGTAATAAAAATAGTGGTGCCAACATGAGGTTAGCTAGCAATAGCCCAATCACTAAGCCAATGGCACGAGTTAGGATCACTTCCAGAGGCATTTCTTTGACTTGTGCCTCTAAGCGACGATATGTCGTCTGAAAACTCAGCCCGATCGCACCACCAATAATAGCACCAAAGGCGGCAAAAACTAAGCGTAAAGCTTCTAAATTTGTCACCTGATCTAGCGTACCATTGGGCAGTAATTCAATACTGTAGAACCCTATTCCCGACGCTGCCAGGATAAATGAGAAAATAATAATGGCGTCAAGCATGGTTGTCTTGTTTTCCTGCAACTGTGTTAACTAATAAAGTCAAGTATTTTTTATTTCATCGGTAAAATAAACTGATCAATAATCAATATTGACTTACACTAAGGGTTTAGGCAGGCAATATCTGTAATTATTATAACCAAAGGCTTTTATCTTAATATTTTTCATTATTTCGTTATAAAATGCTAAAAATTTGTAAACAAACTACTCATTTTCATTGTCTCTAACTTGCAGTTAAGTTAACTTAAAACTTTTTTCAAAATGAGTCAAAATTTTAGTGTTTCTAAGATTGCGAGTTCTGCTTATGTACATATTCCCTTTTGCCGTCGACGGTGTTTTTATTGTGATTTTCCTGTGTCTGTTGTGGGCGATCGCTTGCGGGGTGAAACATCTGGTACTATCTCCCAATATGTTGAGATATTATGTCAAGAAATTGCCATTACGCCAACATTTGGTCAACCCTTAAAGACAATTTTCTTTGGCGGTGGTACTCCTTCGCTACTATCAACGCAACAGCTAGAACGTATAGTGAAAGAGCTAGAGAAGCGTTTTGATATTGCGTCTGGGGCAGAGATTTCTATGGAAATAGATCCAGCCACCTTTGATTTAGCACACGTAGCAGGCTATCGCAGTGTCGGCATCAACCGGGTGAGTCTAGGTGTACAAGCCTTTCAAGAAGAATTATTGCAAGCTGCCGGGCGATCGCACTCGGTTACAGATATCTTTACAGCTGTGGAACTAATCCATCAAGTCGAAATTCCCGAATTTAGTTTAGATTTAATTTCTGGGTTGCCGCATCAGTCTTTGGATCAATGGCAAGATTCTCTAACAAAAGCAGTAGCGATTCTACCTACTCACATATCCATCTATGATCTTACCATCGAACCCGGTACAGCTTTCAATCGTTACTACAAACCTGGTGACAGTCCTTTGCCTACGGATGAAACCACTGTCAAAATGTACCAAATGGCACAGCAGGTTTTGACTAATGCAGGTTATGAACATTATGAAATTTCTAATTATGCCCAACCTGGTCATCAGTGTCGGCATAATCGAGTGTATTGGGAAAACCGCCCTTATTATGGTTTTGGTATGGGTGCGGCGAGTTATGTGGAGGGGAAACGCTTCACTCGTCCACGTAAAACTAAGGAGTATTATCAATGGGTACAAGCTAGTGCTGTGATTGATTGTGAAGTAACTCCTCCAAAAGAAGTATTGTTAGAAACGTTAATGTTGGGATTGCGTTTGGCAGAGGGTGTAAGTTTGGCGGCGTTGGCGGAAGCATTTGGGGAAGAAAAGGTAGAGGAAATTTGTAGGTGTTTACAACCATACATTGAGAAAGGTTGGGTAGAAGTTGCAGGGGGAAGGTTGCGTTTGATTGATCCCCAAGGGTTTTTGTTTTCTAATGTGGTGTTGGCGGAGTTGTTTGAAAAGTTGGGTTGACGAACTGCTTATGCAGAAAAATAAAGTTAGAAAAGCTGTAATTCCGGTAGCTGGTTTTGGGACTCGGTTGTTTCCAGCTACCACAGTTGTGAAAAAAGAACTTTTCCCGATTATTGATCGAGATGGTAGAGCAAAACCTGTGATTATCGCAATTATTGAAGAGGCAATTAGTGCTGGAATTACAGAAGTGGCGATCGTGGTGCAGCCGGACGATCAAGAAGTATTTGAAAATTTATTAAAAAATCCACCCAAAAAAGAACTTTTAGATAAACTTTCACCGCAAAATCAAGAATATAGCCAATATTTGCAAGATTTAGGCAACAAAATTACCATCTTATTGCAAGAGGAGCAATTAGGCTATGGTCATGCGGTGTATTGTGCCAAAAATTGGGTAAAGAATGAGCCATTTTTGCTATTTTTGGGCGACCACATTTATGCATCTGACATTGAAAAATCTTGTGCTAGTCAACTTTTAGATGTTTATGAACAAGTCAATCAAAGCGTTGTGGGTTTAACTACAATGCCAGCAGAGATTATTTATAAAGCTGGGTGTGTAACAGGAGTTTGGCAAAAGTTAAGCTCGATTTTGTCAGTTACACAACTCTATGAAAAACCTACCATTGAGTATGCACAACAGCATTTGCGTGTAGAGGGAATGGCAGAAAATG
>NZ_JBGTFY010000327.1:0-16410 GCF_041747015.1 Nostoc sp. | reverse complement strand
ACATCTCAAAAGCCAATTCTACCCATTACCATCGTTCCTCTTGATGGCGAAAAGCAGCAGCGATCGCCTTCCACTAAAGATGCTCCGGCAGATATGCGCCACTGGCAAATTGAGGAGTTTTTGCGGCAGACGGGTAAGGCAAATAATACGCAGCGCGCTTACAAGCGACAACTAAAGAATTTTAGCGCCTGGTGCAACAAATCTTGGCTAGATGTAACTCCTAGTGATATCGGCAAGTATCGGCGGGAGTTGAAGCAGCAAGAACTTAAACCTGCTTCTATTAACCATGCCCTCAATACGTTACGAGCATTTTATCAATGGTTACGGCGCAGTAATGGGTATCCGGTGAACCAACCCCTGCCGACGGATGCAATTGGGCTAGAACGAGTAGAGGAGCCACAAGACCTGCACATTGACAAAGAGGATCTAGCTGATGTTTGGCACGCGCTGTTTACGGAGGGAGCGACTCGGATACGCGATCGCGCGATTGTCGCTCTGCTTAGTCACGGATTAAGGGCTTCAGAATTATCAGTGCTTAACGTCAACCACTGGAACGGTAAAAGGCTGACCGTTCATCGCTCTAAAGGGCAGAACGTGAGTGAAATACCTTTAAGCAAGGAAGCTCGGCAATATCTAGAAGCATATCTAGAATGGCGGCATCATCAAGGTGAAGCGTTTGCTCCAACTCCTGATAGTCCAATGTTTTTATGCCAAGACCCGAAGCACCGAGGGGAGAGGCTGGGTTACAAGGGGCTATACAGAATGGTAAAGAAGTTGGGGGCGATCGCCCAAGTAGACGACATTAGACCACACCGCTTTCGGCATGAATTTGGTACGAGCATCACCCGTAAAGGCGTAGACCCAATGTATGGAAAGGAGTTGATGGGGATTAAAAGCGATAGAGTCTACGGGCGCTATACTCAAGGAGCGCTGAAACAAGCTGCGGCTAAGGCTTACTTGCAGGCGATCGGCGAAACAGAGGATTAATACGGTACTATTCGTAAAACAGCTAGTTTTCCTCTGCGCGATCGCTTCTGAATATCTCGTCTATCGTTACTATAAAATCATCCAAACTTTTTGCAACCGCAAAACAAATCCTGGTAGCACGTCCTCGCTACTGAGAGTTTTGGGCTGTTGCAATACTTCTATGGCTCTATTTATGCGACAAATTTCTACAAGGAACACGCTGGTGTAATGGATATCTAATCCCCTTTCCTTAACCATCTCCATTACTTGGCGATATGAAAGCGGATAACTGAGATACCACAAACACACTACAAGATAATTTCAGACTGGTAATGCCGCCATTTGAATGGAGCTTTAAGATTCATTAGAGATAGGCAAAATATTTTTCTCTAGTAAAATTATTTACCCTACCATTTTTTGCAACACAACCGCTACAGATGTGACGCGCTCACCTTCGTTTATATGTCCTTTTCGATCCTAGCTAATGAAATCAAGGGAGACGGTCGGTCGCAGCCGAAACGAGTGCTGACGATAACCCCCGCACTCGGAATGCAGTCTCCGCATTACATTTGGAGGCTAATGGCGGAGCGATTTGAGTTGTTCTAATTGTTCGGTTTGCTCTTGTAACCGGATAGCTAGGCGATCGCACACCAATTCGCAGATCTCAAAAATCATAGGATCTGATATCTGACAGTACACATTGATTCCTTCTGGATGGCGAGTCACCATGCCTGCTTGCACTAACAGTTTTAGGTGTTTGGAGACATTTGCCTGACCTAAGCCAGTCGCTGCAATAATTTCCGTTACGTTTTTAGCACCAGTCTTGAGACAGCACAAAACTTGCAGCCGACTCACTTCTGACAACACTTTGAAGTAATCAGCAACAGGTAACAGCACTTGAGGTGTAGGGTCAATCATACTTGTTTAACAAGAAGCTCTTTCTAAAGTTAGATGCTACCATATTATCAGTTAGTAATATGGTAATAAGTAAACAGCCAGGAAACCTATGGAAAACGTCAAGAGAATCAACGATCAATTAGCTGTTGCGATGAGTCAAGTAACACCAGAGCAGTTGCAGCAAGCAGTGCAAGAAGGATTCAAGTCAGTCCTAAATTTGCGATCGCCTGAAGAAGAAGGTTTTTTGAGTGACGAGCAGCAACAGGCAGAAATTGCAGGACTCAAATACATCAATGTTCCGGTTAAGCCAGATGGCATGAGTAATGAACTAGCGGATCAAGTCCTTCAAGAAATTGACCAATTACCCAAACCTGCTCTCATTCACTGCAAAAGCGGAATCCGTTCTGGGGCGATGACGTTGATGTACGTTGCTATTCAGCAAGGAATGACTGCGAACGAAGCAATGCAAAAGGGGAAACAGATGGGATTCGATTGTGATTCCAGCCCCCAAATGAAGCAGTTCTTCGAGCGTTACGTCTCAGAACACGCTAAAGCGAGTTAAATATGTCATTTTTCTCGGTAAGCAATCCTACAGAGAGGCACTGCTGATGAGACTACCCAAAATACCATCCTTTCTGATTTCCCTCTTTTTTGTGACTATCCTTCTTATTAATATGCTATTAGCGTGCGGAGGCAGTAATACTTCTAATGTAACCCCTCCAGGCGAGGAAAAGTCGGTTAAGACCCAAACGTTAGAAACGGGTACGGCGCTGCTGCAAAACGAAGCACCGCTTGATGCCATCAACGTTTATATGGATGGATTTCACTTCCATAACGGAGATATGAATAGACAGATAGAGGCTCATCACTACTGTACGGAAGTCAATGAAGACCTCAATCAATGCACGATTTATGAAGGCAATGGTAAGAACGCACGGCTGATGGGTGTTGAGTACATCGTCAGCGAGAAGATATTCAAGACTTTACCTGCCGAAGAGAAGAAGTTGTGGCACAGTCATGTTTTTGAGGTGAAGTCAGGTCAACTTATTGCCCCTGGCATTCCTGATGTCGCTGAACATGAATTCATGGAAAAACTTGCTTCAACGTATGGTAAGACATGGCATACCTGGCATACAGAGCAGCCAAACATGAATCTGCCGCTCGGACATCCAGCACTAATGATGGGATTCACAGCGGACGGGCAAATCAAGCCTGCTCTTGTGCAAGACCGTGACAAGCGGTTTAACATTTCTACTGAGGACAAGAAACCAGGGATAATTCATTGCAGAAGGGAAAATAGTTGAGGGATATTATGGGAGAGAAATCGTTGAGCCTTAGTCAGGGAATCATAGCCGTGTTGACGAGCAAGATTAATAACGATATTGCGGAGCAACGACCAATTACTGGCAGCATTATGATGTTGCAAGGGTAATGTATCTTCTTGGAACACGACATCTTTAACCCAATGCAAGCGGTTTTCAATTCCCCAGTGTCCGCGAATAATTTGAGCAAAGTGGGCAGCAGAAGTAGTTAAAGAACTGATGTAATAATTAGTTTGTTGATAATGCTGCCCCTGACGAATGCCAATCCGGTCTACTTGGACAAGGCGGTTAATCCCTGACCAGTCGCTGTCAATTTTACTGATGTCATCGAATACACTGACGATGCGGCAGGTGACACGGTTACGGGATTTTTCAACATCAGTAAACCGCTCAGTAGGCTGATTTTCTCCGCAAGTGGCTTGTAGTTGGTGAAATAGCTTGGGTTGATTACCCTTGACGGTAATCACATAATCGTTGCCATGCTCAACAATTAACTGTGTAGTTTTTTTTGGCAGTGCAAGGCATCCAGTGTCACCACCACATCTTGCAGCGCCAATGCTTCGAGCAGTTTCTGCACTACCTTTAACTCACTGGTACTTTTGGACTCAAATGCTTGCAGAGCTAACACTACACCTTGCCGTTGGCTATAAACTGAAACCATATTCACGAAGGAGTGGTAGCCTGTATCACTTTGACCCACTGTGCTTTTGATACTTTTGCCATCAATGGCTATCCCCTCACCTGGCTCCATATTCATATTATCCTTTGCCCACTGCTCAAACTGCTGCGCTAACAAGGCAAAATCTAATTTTTGTAGGACACGCCGAAACGTCGTGTCTGATGGTAGTCGGTTCAGCGTTAACCCTAATTTCTCGCATAATGCTTCATAGTGACGTACTCCAAAGTCTTCTAATGCGTGATAGCTGCTACAACCACTCATTATTCCCATGATGACCAGCAGCATGATTAGCCATAGTGGATAACGTCTACCATGTACTGCACGGAAATCTCTAATGTTCTGAAGTGACTGGATTAAGTTGCTTCCCATCTCTAGCCCCCAACTCATTTATCCAATCATTCTAATACTTTTTCTTTCTTAGATGAATTATCCCTGAGGACAAGAAACAGAATCGAGCAAATATTCCAAAACCCCAAATTCAAGCTGGTGCTGATGCGTGGCAAAAAGGTCAAACGGTTCAGTTGCAACTAGAGCCAGTATCCAGTACAAACAAAACAAAACCCTGATGGAGGCTTTATGGCATTGGTTTTAGAGCAAATTAACGTTGAGGGACTGGCACAGTTATCGTATATTGTCGGTGACGATAAGGCAGGAGTGGCAGCCATAATCGATCCGCGTCGAGATGTAGATGTTTACTTGCAAAGAGCTAGAGAACTGGGCGTGAGATTAATTGCTAGTGTCGAAACCCACATTCACGCTGATTTTGTGTCCGGTACTCATGAATTGAAAGCTCGGATGAATGTTCCGATCTACGGTGGCAAAACGGATGACTACCAGTTTGAATTGCATCAGCTTCAGGAAGGTGACGAGCTAAAGCTTGGCAGTGTCACACTGCGCGCTTTGCATACGCCAGGTCACACTCCTGAACACATTTCACTGCTAATTTATGACTCAAAACAGGGTGAAGAACCATTTGGTCTGTTTACAGGCGATACACTGTTTAACTTGGATGTGGGTCGTCCTGACTTGCTAGGCGGCGGCACTGAGCAAAAGTTAGCAGCGCAGCTTTATCATAGTCTGTTTGACAAAATGTTGCCGTTGGGCGATCGCATTGAGGTTTATCCCTGTCATGGTGCGGGGTCTTCCTGTGGTAAGTCTATTGGCGATCGCAGACAAAGCACGATCGGCAACGAGCGCCTTTTTAACCCCGCGCTTAAGGAACGTTTGGAGGCAGAATTTGTTGAGTGGATTATGAGTGAAATGCCAGAACCGCCACGTCATTATGCTCGGCTCAAAAAGGTAAACGCCAAAGGCGCGCCGATTGTGGGCTGTCTTCCCACGCTGCCACCCCTTACACCTAGAGAATTTCAGCAGAAAATGCAGGATGATAATACCGTAGTCATTGATGCTCGCTCGATTCTTGCCTTTGGTGGTGGACATATTCCGGGCGCAATAAACATCGCCCTGCGTCCGGAGTTTCCAAGCTGGGTTGGTTGGATGGTCAAACCAGAGCAGTCACTGCTGGTTGTGGTTGAAAGCGAACGGGATGTGAGGCTGGTTACAGAGCAGCTTTTCCGACTCGGCTATGACAACTTAGCAGGCTATTTGCATGATGGGATGACAAGCTGGCAGAATGCTGGGCTACCCCTGAAACATTTGGGTGAGTGGACGGTACAGGAATTAAATCAACGAAAAGACGATCCTAATCTCACGGTGCTTGATGTGCGGGGTGATGATGAATATCAAAAGGGGTTTGTCCCTGGAGCTAAACATATCTTTGTGGCTCACCTAGAAGAACATCTCGATCAGTTGGATAAAAACCAAGTGATCGCGACTTATTGTGGCAGCGGCTACCGAGCTTCTCTAGCTGCTAGTCTCTTGCAGAAGCACGGGTTTGAGAACGTGATCAATATTACTGGTTCTTGGATTGCCTGGAAAACAGCTAAGTTGCCAATTCAGCAGCTAGAGTCTGTTTCAGCTTAGTCCTATTCAGCTTATGTTCGTGTTAAGGATCGCATAAGGTGCAGTTCTCTAGGTAGGGACATGGCAATGCCATGTCCCTACCTAACCTCAGATTTACAGACTATTTAAGTCACGATCCTAAGTTAACAGAGCGTATTAGGTTTCAAAAACCTAATGCTCGCAAACGCGAACATCAGGCGAACGAGCGCACATTTTTGGCATGGCTTCGTACCTCTGTTGCCTTGATAGGGTTTGGCTTTGCAATCGCCCGTTTTGGTCTATTTTTGCGTCAGCTTAGGGTCGCGATTACTCACCAAGAAATACCCGCGAACCCAATTTTTAACTCTGGAGAACCTGGGCATCAGTTTGGTCGTTTTTGGTATCGCAGTCATTGCTCTCGCGGCTTGGCGGTACAACCAGGTCTTCCAACAAATTGAACGAGGCGATTACCGATCAAGTCGTTTCACTGTTTGGATCATGACCGGAGTCGTCATCGTTCTAGGAATACTCAGTATTTCCTTGTTGCTAGTTCGCGATCGGGAAGCAATAGCTCCAACTTCGACTCCCAGAAGTTTGAAGTCTCGTTAGTAAAGCTTACTCTCCATATTGTGTGCCTGCGACTTTCCCTCGAAACACAATGTAATTGTAAATGTTGTAAAATAACATAATCGGAATCAAGAAGCCAATAAAGACGATCATGAACACTAACGCACTCGGTGCTGCGGCTGCTTGATAAATGGTGATACTCGGAGGGATGATATAGGGAAAAACGACAAGTCCTAGTCCCACAAAGCTAAGTAGGAAAAGCAGCACTGTCCAAAGGAGGGGAGTAGTTTCTTCTTCATGGTTCAGGCTTCTAATCAACAATCCAATTAGTAGCATACCCAGCACTGGAATCAGTGCAAACAGGTACACTTCTGGCTGGTGAAATAGCTTTACTCTAGCATTTTCGTACACAACAGGGGTGGCGATTGTAATTGAAATTGCACCTAACAGCGTCGTCCAAGCTGCAAGTTTGGCAGTGCGGTAATGGGACGTTTGAAGTTCTCCTTCAGTTTTTAAAATGAGATAAGTGGAACCAATTAGGACATAGCCCTGAATCAGCGTCAGGGAAACTAAGAGCGACCGCCAATCAAGCCAGTCCCACATTCCACCAATAAAGTGTCCGGCTTCATCAACTGTAATCCCTTCCAAAATGCTACCCAAGGCAAACCCTTGGAACAAGGCTGCCATGAAACTCCCTACGCCAAACGCCACATTCCAAAACACTTTATTTGTCGAATGTTCTCGAAACTCAAACGCCACTGCCCGAAAAATTAAGCCAAAAAGCATACCAAAGATGGGAATGTAAAGCGCATTTAGAATAGTGCCGTAGGCAAGCGGGAATGCCCCAAATAGCGCACCTCCCATCAGCACTAGCCAAGTTTCATTAGCATCCCAAATATTTCCCAGACTTGTCATTAAAATGCTCCGTCGATCCTCGTCAGAACTGGTTAGCGACAGGATGCCGACCCCCAGATCAAACCCGTCTAGCATCACGTAAAGAAATAAGAACAGAGCCAAGATAACAAACCAGACTTGCGCCAAAAAGTGTTCTAAATTTTCCATAAAGCTATTGTTGTGCCTCGACAGGACGTTGATCTGGTATAAATTCAGCAGGTTCAGTCTCAACCGCAGGTTGACTTTCGATGCCTGGAACTGGCAGATTTAGGTTAGGCCCTTGACGGATAATGCGGCTTCCAAAAAACAAGGCACAGATAAATAGGGTAGTATAAATACCAATAAAGACCAGCAAAGAAGTCAGAACTTGGCTAGGAGGCAAGTGAGAAACCCCATCTGCTGTGCGAATTTGTCCATAAACTACCCAGGGTTGCCGTCCTACACAGCGCACAATCCAACCCGACTCGACTGCAATATAGCCCAAGGGCGCTGCCAGTATCCAGATTCGTAGCAACCATTTCTGCTGGGCGATTGCTTCTGGAGACAACTTACCCCGCAACCATTGAATTACGCTGATACCCATCAATCCTGCTAGGAAAAAGCCAATCCCGCTCATAATCCGGAAGGCGTAATAAATCAAACCCACCATCTGGGGACGGTCTTCAAGTTTCCACTCTTTTAGTCCTAAAACGGGTTCAGATAGATTTTTCTTAAATTCTAAAATGTAGCCTAAGCCGTTTGGGATCGAAAGTTCCCAGTCGTTTTGCTCGGTCTTATTATTGGGCAATGCAACTACGCTCCAGGGTGCTGGTTGTCCAGCAGGACTCGTTTCCCACTTGGCTTCCATTGCTGCTAATTTGGTAGGCTGGTAGTGAGCCACTTGCTCGGCGCTAAGGTGTCCGATATAAATTTGCAACGGGGTGACGGCGATCGCGGCGGCTAAAACAATTTTGAGCGATCGGGCAAAAAACGCTTCATGACGGTTGTTGAGAATATACCAAGCGCTGATACCGCCGATGACAAATAGAGAGGTTTCTAGCGTAGCAAAAAACATATGCGAAACGCTGTGGAACATAAAGGGATTCAAGATTGCTTTAAAGTAATCATCAACCACAAACTTTCCGTTCACAATTTCTCCGCCTGCTGGGGTTTGCAACCAGGAATTTGCTGCCAAAATCCAGAAGGTGGAGAGGTTTGCGCCGAAGGCAACCATGATCGTAGCGAAGTAATGAATTTTAGGATTTACCCGTTCCCAGCCAAACAGCATGATCCCCAAGAATCCGGCTTCCAGCATAAATGCCATTGAAGCCTCGAAGCCCAAAATACTGCCAAAAAAATCGCCTACCGCTTCGGAAAATGGGGCCCAGTTCGTGCCAAACTGAAACTCCATCGGTAAGCCTGTGGCGACACCAATACCAAAGTTGAGAACATAGAGTTTTGCCCAGAAACGAGCATGATAGTAATAATCGGAGTTGCGCGTTTTCAGCCACAGTCCCTCAACGATAACTAGATAAATTCCCATCCCGGTAGTTAAGACGGGCCACAGCATATGAAAGGTAGCCGTCAATGCGAACTGCATCCGCGATAAGGCAACAGTATTCGATAGAAAATCCATAAATTAACCTCTAAATTTGTTTAACTTGTAACTCATTTAGGATTTAAGCGATCGTAATTTTATTATCGTTGCGATCGCTTAAATCCCTGCCAAAGTTCGCATCGCCTGGTCTGTCGTTAAGAAAATATGGTCTTCACCCAAATAGTCAACAAAGCCAATTTTGTTGAGTTTGTCCATTACAGGTCCTTTCACCTCACATAGATAAAATTCAATCTTTAAGCTTTTGAGATCCGCCACTAATGCTTCAAGGATTTCTAAAGCGCTTGCATCGATCGCATTGACTGCACTACAAACTAATAAAATAGTCGTCACTTCGAGACGATCGGCGATCGCTTGAGTAAGGAAATTCTCTAGATATTTAGCATTTGCAAAGTAAAGACTTTCATCCACCCGCACAGCTAAGACCTGAGGACTGGTTTGAACAGGATAACGCAACTCATTGCGGAAGTGTTCTGAATCCCCTAAGCGCCCAACGATGGCAATATGTGGTTTGCTAGTACGCCAGAGATGCAACCCCAAGGCGATCGCCGCCCCCAAAATAATTCCTTTCTCTACACCTAAGACCAATACCGTTGCAAACGTTGCGAGCCAAGCGATCGCATCAGCTTTGTCATACACCCACATCCGCTTAAGCGTTGCAAAATCAATCAGTTTATAAACGGCAGTAATGATGATGGCAGCTAAACAAGTTTGCGGTAAGAAATAAAATAGTGATGTGAGAAACATTACCGTGACTGCAATTAGCAGTCCGGTAATAATGGATGCTAATCCAGTATTGGCTCCGGCGGCATAATTAACAACGGAACGGCTCAAGCCACCTGTCACAGGATATCCTCCTGTAAATGCTGCCCCAATATTTGCTGCGCCAAATCCCACTAACTCTTGATTGGCATTAATCTTTTCCCGTCGTTTGCTTGCTAATGCCTGTCCTCCAGCAAAACCTTCCATGTAGCCAACCAAACTTATCGCCAGTGCAGCCGGGAGTAACGATTGTAGGGTTTGCAAGTCCAATAATGGTAAGGTAAAAGAAGGTAGTCCGGCAGGAATTTCTCCTACAATCTTGATTTCAGCTATCTTGTCTAGCTGGAACGCCCATACCAGTAGCGTTCCTAAAATGACTACCAAAAGCGGCGCACTTTTAGATATTGGCAGAATGTTTTGGTCGCTCCAATGGAGGCGTTTGAGTTGTTTAATTAGAGGATTATTGAAGTAAAATAAAATCCCCACACTCCCTACTCCCAAAGCTAGAGTCATTATATTAGTTTGAGGAAGCTTGTTTACAATTAATGCCAATAGCTCAAAAAAAGATTCAGTTGCTGGAATTTTTAAGCCAAACAAATGCTTGACCTGACTGAAGGCAATAATAACAGCAGCACCACTAATGAAACCAGAAATTACCGAACGACTGAGAAAATTTACGAGAAATCCTAACCGCAATACTCCCATTCCTATTTCAATAATGCCAACTAAGAAGGCGAGGGTCAGCGCTAAAGAAAGATATCGTGGGGTGTCTTGGGGGGCGAACTGGGCGATCGCTGCCGCGACCATTAGGGAATCAACCGCAACCGGACCTACTGCCAAAACACGGCTCGTTCCTAACAAAGGATAAATAATCGGAGGAAGGAGGCTGGCATATAGTCCAATTTTGGGCGGTAAGCCAGCCAACAGCGCATACGCCATACTTTGGGGAATAAGCAGGCTTGTAACAATGATTCCGGCGGTAATATCTCCAACTAAATGTTTAGATTGATAATTTAGTAACCAATCAAACGCCGAAATATATCTGCTCAAAAACTGATTGAGTGGAAAAAAGAAGCTGCCTTTTTTAGTGAATTGATGTTTCATGAAGGGTTCGTTTTAATAAAGTTTGGGAGCGTACTGAGTGTGGAGGAGCAGGTATAAAAGACCACAAACCCTTAAACTCATGTCGATTCTCAAACAAAATAAACACTGACATTGCCAGCAAGAAAAATCCAAATCCTTTTTGAAGCTGTTTGGCAGATACGAACCGCCCTAGATATACCCCTATAAAGATGCCAACGCTGGCAGTCAGTAAAAAACTAAGCATCAACTTCCAATCTAGATCCACATAACCTAAGTAGCCAAGAAACCCAGTAGCTGAGTTCATGGCAATAACTACCAAAGACGTACCAACAGCTTCCTTCATAGGCGTTTTAAGTAATAAAACTAATGCTGGAACGATGGCAAATCCACCTCCTACGCCCACTACTCCAGTCAAAATTCCTACTCCTACGCCACTAACAGTAATTTGCAACCATTGCCAGAGCGAACTTCTTTTAGTAGAGGATGAAGATATGATTTCAGACCTTTGTCGAGCGGAGGTATCCTGACGACGAATCATCAATACTGCTGCTACTAACATTAGTCCTGCAAATAGCACCATCTGCACTGCTCCTGTGATAAAGGGTATAGTTGCAGCAGCTTTAGCACCTAAAAATGCGCCTAGCATGGTCGTAGCACCGAAGATGAAGGCATTTTTAAAGTTAATGTTTCTAGCACGCCAATGAGGAATAGCCCCAATGAGACTGACGCAACCTACAATCATCAAGCTCATAGCAATCGCTGATTTTGTAGACACCCCCATCACATAGATTAAAATTGGCACTGCCAGAATAGAACCACCACCGCCTAACAATCCCAGACTGATGCCAATACATACGGCTAGAAATAATCCAATTACCCAGGTCAGCATGACGCTTGTTCCAAAAAATAGGACGTTTTGGTTGAACGCCCCTGGACATTAAGCACGTTGGTTGTAAGGTAGTTTGGCAAGCAGCATTGCCATTGCACAAGTATTTGTAATCCCGGCGAACATTAATCCGGCTCCGACGAAGCCACTCAAAATCAAGAACCAAGGAGAAATAATTGCTCCTAACACTGTTCCTGTAAAGACAAAAAACCCTGCGGCAATTTGCACCTGTCGCATCATGCTAATCGGAGCATTTTTATTAACTTGTGTGGAGTAGCCTTTTTGCTTCCACTGATTAAGTCCACCTTCAAGGTGATACACTTTGCCAACTCCACTTGAAATCAGCTTTTGTGCCGCTTGAGCCGAGCGCTTGCCACTTTGGCAGTAAAGCACTATAGGCTTAGTAGGATCGATTGGCACTTTAGCTGGATCGAAATTTGATAGGGGAACCAAAACAGAATCTATAATTTTTTCCCCGGCGTGTTCGGAGGGTTCACGAACATCTACTAAAATGACAGAGTTATGTTCGAGCGAATGTTTAAGTTTTTGTGCCTCAATAGTTTTTAATTGATCGCGTGTCGATTCTTTAAAGTTTTTCAATTGCGGATCAGATTTATTAGTCATTTTATTTTCTTAATGGTTTCCTAGTTGCACAGACAAATTCATCAACACAAGTTCACGAGGTAACTCAAAAAATTTAACGAATTACGATTTATTCACTAGGCATTCTTAGTTCCTCGCAAACTTAAAACTTTTATATAAAAACTTACTCTAATTAATTTGAAGTAAGTTTTCCCTAAGTTGTTGCTTTTTTAAACCGCGTATTTAGGAGGCTGAACCCCAATACTGGCTTAGATTAGTTAAAAAATCTAAATGCCTAACAGCTTACGCAAACTTCACTATTGGTTACGTTTCATTGGTAAATTAATATGGACGACGCTTAGTAGAAAGACCAAACGGTAGATAAATTGGACACCGACTTATTAAGCTAGTTGCTAGAAAAGCAATCGCAACGATACCTAAAACAATTGCCAGTATTCCACTAATCGTTTTTGTAAAATAAAGAATTGCAATGGCAACAGCAACACTAATCCGAACTACTCGATCGATCGATCCCATATTCTTAGGCATTTTTTACTCCTTGAAGTTGGCGAATTATTATCAAGTCATCTACAGATCAATTTCAAAGCTTACTTAGCAATCAACGCATTGCCGCACCGCTCGTTCGCGGGTACTGCTTCCATAATCTTTTTAGGATCGGGCAAGTTCAAATTGTTCATAAACTCAATGAACTGCGATCTTGTGCGCCCAACAAAGCGAGGATTCCATTGCTTTTCTTCTCCAATAGTAGAAACCAGGTGTCCTCGGTAATCGTGAGCGGGATACACAAGCGTCTCCTCCGGTAGAGAAAACAACCGTTGTGTTACTGAGTCGTACAAAGTACCTGCCTCTCCGCTCTGAAAGTCAGTACGTCCACAACCCCGAATTAGTAGCGCATCGCCTGTCAAAACTCTATCCCCATTGATAAAATACGCCATATGACTGTCAGTATGCCCCAGTGTGGCGATTGCTTGAATTCCAATTGCGCCAACCTTCAAAATTTCTCTATCGGCAATCGAACGACTGGCGCAGGAAACTTGGGCATTCTCTGGCACAATACCTTCACAGTCTGTTAATTCGCGCAGTTTTCCAGTTCCTGTAATATGATCGGCATGAACGTGGGTTTCCAGACAGTATTTCAATCGTAGCCCCAATTCATTAAGCAATTTGAAATCACGCTCAACTTTTTCAACCACTGGATCGATCAGCGCTGCTTCTTTGGTGTTGAAATCGGCGAGCAGGTAGGTATAAGTCCAAGTGTCTTGATCGAACAATTGACGGAACAGCATTCATTCAACTCCTTTTTAATAATGATGAAATGTGGAAGCTAGATGACGTAACTAAACGCTTCTGGAATGAAACTCTAGTTTTTATTATATTACCATATAGTAATACGCTATGTATTTTTTTGATTTATATTTTTCCGTTGCCACCTCAATTTCTTTTACACAAGGGCAATTATATTACTATCTAGTAGTATAATTAATAATATTAATTACTTATATTAGATAATTTGTTTCGTCCATACTTAGGAACTTCTCATGTCATCTACTGCTCAAAAAGCTCAACCAACTCAGTCCACTCCTCTCCATGCATCAACTACACCACCTATTAAACATCATCAGGTCGTGATTGTAGGTGGTGGTGCGGCTGGCATTACCGTCGCAGCTCAACTACTCAAGCAAAATTGTATGCTCGATATTGCTATTATCGAACCTTCTGACAAGCATCACTATCAACCAGGATGGACGTTAGTGGGTGGTGGTATTGCACCTATTTCTAAGTTCACTCGAGAGGAAAAAGATGTCATTCCCAAAGGGGCAACATGGATTCAAGCTCGTGTTGCAAAACTTGACCCCGACCACAATACCGTCTTCATTGAAGACGGTAGCAAAATCGAATACGATTACCTAGTTTTGTGTCCGGGTATTCAAATTGATTGGCACTTAATTAAGGGTTTGAAAGAAGCACTAGGCAATAACGGAGTCACCAGCAATTACTCCAAAGACTATGCGCCCTACACCTGGGAAGCTATCAAAAATTTCAAAGGTGGCACTGCCATTTTTACTTACCCTGCAACTCCAATTAAATGTGGCGGCGCACCTCAAAAAGTCATGTACATGGCAGACGATACATTTAAGAGTAAGAACGGGATTGGAGTCAATACAAAAATCATGTTTTGTACGGCTGGAACATCTATGTTTGCCGTCCCAGAGTATTCTGCTGCGTTAGATAAAGTTGTGGAACGGCGAGGCATTGTTACTAAGTTTAAACACAACCTTAAAGAAGTTAAGGGGAATACTCAAGAAGCTATTTTTGATGTATCTACAGACAATGGCGTAGAGGAAATCAGCATTCACTATGATATGATTCATGTCGCTCCACCTATGAGCGCGCCAGACTTTATTAAGCAGAGTCCACTAGCAGTCTCTAATGCTGGTGGTTGGGTAGATGTTGATAAAGATACCTTACAACATACCCGCTATTCAAATGTGTTTGCATTAGGTGACGCTTCCTCTCTACCAACCTCCAAAACCGCAGCAGCAGCCCGTAAAGAAGCTCCAATCGCAGTCCAGAATTTACTGTCTTTAATCCAATCTAGACCACCTACAGCTAAATATGACGGTTACACCTGCTGTCCTTTGATTACGGGCTACAACTCCACCATCATGGCAGAGTTTGCCTATGGTGGTAAATTGGCTCCCTCTTTCCCTCTCGATCCTACCCAAGAACGTTACTCAATGTATCTTGCTAAAGTACACGTGTTGCCTTGGCTCTACTGGAACAGAATGCTGAAGGGAGAAGGGTTTGAGGCAGATTTACTAAAACCAATTAATCAGTTGGTACGTCGGTGAACTTATAGAGTTTAGTCAAATTCATATTTTTGTTTACAAATAAGTAAGTGCTAAAAGGATTAGTGCTTGCTTATTTGTGACTTGTTGTGCAAGCGATCGCGCTTTCTAATTAAGTTCAGCGCTTGCGGAGTGCTGCCAATATCTGCAACTGTTGACTTTGTTGCTCAACTTGCACTAACAAGCCATCACATACCATTTCACAAAGATCAAACAAAAATGGATTAGCAATGTTGTAGTAAACGCATACCCCACGCTGTTCGCGAGCAACAACACCAGCTTGAGTTAGCATCCTTAAGTGCTTGGATACATTTGCCTGTCCTAATCCCGTTTCCTCAATAATCTCAGTTACGTTTTTAGAGCCAGATTTTAGACAGCAAACAATTTGTAGCCGACTAACTTCAGACAATACCTTAAAAAATTCAGCAACCATCCCCAAAGCTGCTGGGGTTAGTTGAGACATACCGCATTTATCCGAGTCTTGAACGGGTACAGATAACTGCTTTTTGGTACTCGATCTAGCAAGCATGGCAGGCAATATTACTCATAGGAGAATTGTTCTTTTATTACACCATATTACCACCTAGTTATTCATTTGTGCAAAAAGCCTTTCAACAGAACGCTATGCGCTCTAAAACATTCAGCAATGCTCCAAGGGGCAGAACGTCAGTGAAGTTCCCTTAAGCAAGGAAGCACGGCAATACCTAGAAGTATATTTAGAATGGCGAATGCAGCAAAGTGAGGCGTTTGCTTCAACGCCTGATAGTCCAATGTTTTTGTGCCAAGACCCGAAGCATTGAGGAGAGCGGCTAGGTTATTAAGGGCTTTATAGAATGGTAAAGAAGCTGGGGGCGATGGCTTCTGTAGATGATATCCGACCACACCGATTTCGGCATGAATTTGGCACAAACATTACCCGTAAAGGAGTAGATCCAATGTATGGCAAGGAGTTGATGGGAATTAAAAGCGATAAAGTCTACGGGCGCTATACTCAAGGAGCGCTAAAACAAGCGGCGGCTAAAGCTCACTTGCAGGCAATCGGTGAAACTGAGGATTAATGGGGGCAATGTTATTGGCAATGCGGCGAGTCACCTTGTGTGCGATCGCTTTTAACTTTCAATTACAGTATTGTACAGGACGGGGCTGCGGCGCTCTGAAGTAGCAATGGAGTTTATAGATTAATTGGTCGGAGAGAAAACTGTTTGATGCTCCGGTTCTATGATTATTTGGTAGTGCCAAATATGTAAGGATAAGTGTAAAGCGTATGTAGAGAGAGTTGTATGAGTGAGGGGAAGTTAAGCTGTCCAAAATGCAAGTCAGAGAGAATAGTAAAAAATGGCTTCATCCATAACGGTAACCAAAATCAT
>NZ_JBGTFY010000326.1:0-7270 GCF_041747015.1 Nostoc sp. | reverse complement strand
TCAAGAATAAAATGCAGTTATCGTATGAAGCTTATTAAGTGTGAAACAACCTAGTTATGTAAAAAAAATAACTAGTCCGACGCGTTAGTGAACTAGTTTTTAAAGAAATCCTCTTCTCATGCCATGAGTATTATTACTCATACAGAAATAGTAAAAACTGCAAAAGTATAGGAAGTATTAACTTTCTCAAAATCCATGCGATCGCACACTGAAGAAACACACAATGGCTAAATTAATTTTGATCCGTCACGGACAGAGCCTTTGGAATGCAGAGAATAAATTTACAGGATGGGTTGATGTTCCCTTAGGCGAACAGGGGCGAGAAGAAGCAACGATCGCCTCTTGTAAACTGAAAGATTATCGAGTCAGAGTTTGCTTTACCAGTCTGCTATTTCGAGCTATTGAAACTGCGATCGTTATCTTGACAGAAGTAAATAATATTTGCGACGGGAGAATTGCGATCATCAAGCATCAGGCAGATGATGAAGACTGGCATGGTTGGAATAAATATAAAGGCGATCTCGAACAGGAACTACCAG
Source organism: Nostoc sp. (assembly GCF_041747015.1). Lineage (GTDB taxonomy): Bacteria > Cyanobacteriota > Cyanobacteriia > Cyanobacteriales > Nostocaceae > Nostoc. Next base: position 6,731 of record NZ_JBGTFY010000326.1, on the reverse strand, counting down.
TTTATCTGACAGCGAGGCTGGATGATTATTGAGGCGATCGCCTTTTAAAACACATCAAATCATTTGAGAATATTTGTTGTTGAGTGAGATAGCGATCGCCACTTACAAACTTGAGAAGATGATTGTTGAAGCGATCGCTGGTAACACGAGATGAAAACATTATATATTTCGATATAATGAATGAATGTATTAATTGGGCTAAGTTGATATATGGCACTCGCAACCGACCGACCAATTCAACAGAAAGCACTCAACTTTGACGAGTTTATCGTCCGTTATCGTGACGATAACCGTTATGAACTTATTGATGGAGATATATTTGACTTGGAACCAACAGGCTTGCATGAAGAAGTTGCAGCCTTTATTACCACAAAGGTATGCGTCCAGATCGACCAAATGGGATTGCCTTGGTTTGTGCTTCAGCGAGGACTTATTCGCCCTGCTAACATTGGAATGACTGCATTTCGACCTGATGTGGCAGTTATCGATTGCCATGAGCTTACTAAAGAACCAATTTGGAGTGAGCAGTCAATTCTGACGTTAGGCAGTTCAATTAAATTTGTAGCGGAAGTTGTGAGTAGCAACTGGCAAAATGATTATGCCCGTAAAGTTGAAGACTACGCGACTCTGGGCATTCCCGAATATTGGATTGCCGACTACGCTGGATTGGGAGGTGTTCGACATATTGGGAAGTCCAAACAACCTACCCTCTCTATCTGCACACTAGCAAATGGAGAATATGAAATTCAGCAATTACGGGGCAATCAGATAGTTGTTTCGACTACTTTCCCTAGCCTAAAATTGACAGCCGCAGAAATTTTGAAGACTTTTTAAATAGCGATCGCCCCTTACGAAATTGAGAAGATTGTTGTTGAGGTCAAAAGTTTTGTAGGACAATCTGATGTAAAAGATTTAGAACAGGCTTTAGGGCAATATATCCTATATCGTATCGCCAAATTCTCAATGAGACAGGGATCGAGCGAGATATCTATCTTGCAGTTTCTCGCTTAACTTTAACAGTGTATTTACGATAGAATTAGGACAGATTTTACTTACAAATCAGATTGTCAAATTAATTGTTTTTGATGATAAAAATGAGGTTATTGTTCAATGGATAACCGAATAGGATATCGAGAAATCATTAAGAACATACTCCAAAGTCACGCAGATTATCGTGCTTCTCTTCCTGATGCTTATAGCTCTCAAGTTATATTTGATGATGAGCGAGGACAATATTTAGTTTTAGACATTGGGTGGAATGGCGATCAGTACCTTCACTCTACCCCTATTCACCTGAGTTTAATTGGCGATAAAATCTGGATTCAGTATGACGATACTGAAGAGGGGATAGCAAATGATTTGACGGGTGCTGGTGTTTCTAAAAGTGATATAGTTCTTGGATTTCGTCATCCTAAAGTTCGACAATATACAGGGTTTGCTGTTGCCTGATGGGTAAAAGTAGCGATAGCGAAGCGCTCCGTAGGAATCGCCTTTCACCACAACTACAGCCCGATCGGAGCTCACATCAACAAAACTGCGATCGCGTAACAGTCACGCTCGTCTATTTTTTTTGCTTCAGCCGCTTTGTCACCCCGTCAGCCTTCTCTCTATACTTGCGCGACTACTCAACTCTACCTACTCTCTTGAAGAAAAGAGTGTTTGCCAATCTTGTACAAAGGACGATGGAACTGATAGATTAATCGCCTCACCATCGATCACTGGCACCGTCAAGCTGAGGGGTATTTCTGGCTGTAACTGCGGTAACAAGGGCTGAATATCATACTGTCCTACATTAGATTCGGGAGCAGATAAATCAGTGAAAAGAATACTGGAGGTATCATCAGCAGAAAGTGTTTTACCCATTGAATCAGCGAACAATAAAGGTTTAGTGCGGTCAATTTCTACTGCACTAATGAACCCCACTAAACGCAGTTCAAGACTATTTTTGCCATTGGGAGAAGTACGTTTAAAGGCGATCGCCTGCCAGTTATTCCCGTGCTGATCTTTCAAGGTTTGTCTGGATTGGTAAACCATTTGTCCTGGGGCTTCTTCTAATTGACGAATGGTAGCTCTCGCTGGCGCGATCGCCAGATTAATAGTCAACGTCCAGACTAGCATTCCGAGTATGAATGTTGCCCCAATGAAACGATAAATTGATTTCATTTTTATTCCTCTCTAAATCTATGTAAATCATCATTAATTGACGACCTTTTAATCCGACAATTGCTGCCAGCACCAAAAAGAATTCAATCGGCAAGGGTTGGAACCCTAGTAAACCTGCAAGCGGGGTGTAGGGAATGAGGAGCGTAACAATAACGATCGCGATCGTTGCCATTAATAAGTACTTTCCTGGCTTGCTTGTGAGAATAGATTGCCGCGTCCGAATTACCAGCACAATCATAGATGCAGAAATCACTGATTCCATAAACCAACCAGTTCTAAATTGCGCTGAGTTGGCGTGCAGCAACAATAGGAGTGCCGCAAAGGTAAGGTAATCAAAAACTAAACTCAGCAGCCCAAACACTAGCATAAAGTTACGGATAAATATGATGTTCACCCAGCAGGGACAGTTCAACATGGGTGAGAAAAAAGCCAAGTGGAGTCCATTTGATCCCACATTCCGCACATATTAAAGCGGATTTAATAATTATGAATTTGGAAAATAAAAGACTGAAATGATTTTCTAGTAATCATTACAGGCTTTTATCGTATAAAATAATCGAGTTAGGCAGAAGGGGAAAAAAACGATGAATGAGCTAACTGAAGCATAAAACGGGCGCGGCAGGGCTCGAACCTGCGACCAACGGATTAGAAATCCGTGGCTCTATCCACTGAGCTACGCGCCCAATATGAAATAATGGCTCCCAAAGGAGTCACCGACATTATTATATCGTTCCCACTTGCCAAGAAGCAAGCTAAAATTGCAGATTTCCCACTAGCAAGGCTAAGATCCAAGTCGCTAGTTAGTCAATTTACATTAAAAACGAAGCAGATGGGGTATTGGTTAAGTATATTGTGTTGTCAAAGGGTTATTTGCCTTATGCCGGGTTGCTCTGGGTAGCTTACCCTAGTGAAGTATCTGGCGCGAGTTAGATCCATTCCCACAGCAGGCTAGGTAATTTCAGCCTTGGCGATGCTGCCAAATGCCATTATATATTCCATATTAAGAGTGCCCCTGTGAGGAGTTATTTGCTAGTGCCATGTTTATTCTCAAACGGCAGGATGTTGAAATATCAAGCATTCAGCACCCAAAAAAGGATCAGCAGATGCAGATCCTCACTTATCAAGGGCAGACTTTTCGCTTGATTAGTGTTTTCAAAGCTAGTCAAGAGGAAGAAGCTAGAGCCTTATGGAGAGAATTAACGGATAACCGGGGTAAAGCCTGTGTTTTACTGGAGGAACCGGAACGCTTTAGCGTTTGGGGTAAAATCCGTTTAGAGCAACTTGGTAATGACACGGGTGGTCATAGTAAAACGGGGATTTTGAGCCAAGCTAGTATTTTACTGTTGCAAGGGGTTTATATCGACATTGAAGAGTTTTTAGGGGCTCGGCAAGCTGCATTATTTGAAAAAGATATTGCGGAGGTATTAAAGCAGAAGCAATTTCCCCAAGCATCTTCCCTAGAAGCAGTTAAATATTTGATATCTACTAATCCTTTGCCTACAGCCAAAATGCCTCTTTGGCAAGAAAATCATGTAGTTATCCTCTTGCAAGAACTGCATCGACTAGGAAAAGCGTATTTTGGCAATGCTAATTTTACCAAACAAGTGATCTATAAGTTAGAAGATATGCCAGAAGCCGAGCGATCGCTGTTTATTAGTTGGCTAAATCAATCGCCACTGAGTAAACTATGGCAGTAGCATGGAAACTTTTTCAACAACTTCCTGCCGTTGGCACTTGCTTTTGGTGTCCCATTGTGTATTGTCTGGCAGGAAAACTGCTGATTGTACAGTTCCTTAACTCAAAATATTGCCAGACTGCATCTACATAGTCAAGCCCTATGAATAACTCTTACGACAATTCCTTTCTTTCTAAATCCATTTTCACTACTCAAAACCTTGTCTTAGCTAATATTGGCTGGGGTGTACTGGCACTGCTATACTATTTGTTGTTTAGTGCCAAAGTTCCCGGAGCAGATGGCATAGAAAGCCGGGCCGAGTGGTATGTGATTGGCACAAATATTTTTGAAGGTTTAGCTTATTTGAGTGCCGGTATCTTATGCTTGAAGAACTGGCTGAGTCCGCAAATCGTCAGCGGTCGGAATGTTTGGCTCTTGATTGGCTTAGGTATGCTTTCCTATTTCGTTGGGGGGATAATTTTCGGCTATACCGAAATAATTTTAAAAGAAGAACCGGATGTGTCTTTAAGCGATATATTTTTTGTACTAACTTATCTATTACTTGGCGCAGGCATGATTTTAGCTGTGGCTTCCAGGCGAATCAATCTGGAAAAATGGCAGTGGCTAATTGTGTTAGCAATTGCAGTATTCGGTAGTTTGTTGGCATGGTGGATTTCTATGCAACAGGAAACGCCCTCGGAACTGCTAGTCGCTATTTTGAACTGGTTTTACGTAGTTAGCGATGTGGTTTTGTTAATTATTGCTACCACTCTGCTCTTAGCATTTTGGGGGGGAAGAGTTTCCCAGTCTTGGCGAATGATTGCAGCGGCAGCCTTTTCGCTTTACATTGCAGATATGTGGTTTAAATATGCCCAAAGCCCCGATTATCAAAGTGGGGAGATATTAGAAGTGTTTTGGGTGTTTAGTGGAGTGTTATTTGGCATGGGCGCTGTCTTAGAATATGACGCATCACTCAGACGAACGCGGCGTACCAGCGGACGAAAACGAGCTTAACAAAGATTTTTGGAATCTACCGTGAGAAAATTAACAGACTCTGACAAGCAAGAAATTCTGAAGTTATATCGAGAGACTGCCGAAACAACTTCAACTTTAGCAGACCGCTATGGTGTAAGTAACTCGACAATTAGTCGTCTGCTCAAAAGCACTTTGCCAGAAGATGAGTATGAATACTTAGTCTCTTTAAAGCGGGCTGCTAGAACTCCTGAAGGAAGGGCACAGGTAAACTATGAACAGTTACCGCTACTGAGTCTACCAGAGCCTGAGCAACCAGAGCCTGAGCAACCAGAACCTGAGCAACCAAAGCCTGAGATAGAAGTTCCACGCAGCGAAAGCCAACCTTTGGCAACTCCAAAGGTTGAGCCACAGCCGCGTCGGGTAATTCATGTAGAGGTAGCGGTACAGGAGGAACTTGACTCAGGGGATACAGAGGAGTCAATCGCTGCTAGTAGACGAGTGCGGCGACGCCCCTCAGCGTCAGAAAAACCGAAGCTCCGAGTCATAGAGAAATTAGAAACTCCAGAGCAGAAGCCGCCAGAAATAGTCAGCATCCCCATCCCACCTCTAAGGGATGCACATCCAGGCGCGACTGTCATCGCGCACATACTGGGTGAAGACTTGCTAGACGAATCAGAGGATTTGGACGATTTAGATGATGATGATTTAGATGATGATGACTTTGAGGAAGAAGACTTTGATGATGATGACCTGGATGAGCAAAGACCTTTAGTTACAAAACGAAGACCAGGTGAAGCATCAGTTCAAGTTCTACCTTTGTCGGTAGCCAATTTGCCTAAAACTTGCTATTTGGTGATTGACCGTTCCTCGGAATTAATTACCCGACCTCTCAAGGACTTTGGTGACTTGGGGCAAATTCCCACCCTCGAAACTCAGCAAAAAACTCTGCCGGTGTTTGATAACCATCGCGTAGCCAAGCGCTTTTCTACTAAACGCGATCGCGTGATTAAGGTTCCCGATAGTAAAATGCTCCATAAAGCTCGTACTCATCTGCAAGCTAAGGGCATTACATTACTGTTAATTGATGGTCAGGTCTACTCCTTGTCTACGACCGTTTAGAGGTCATGGAGACACCGACTGGCTATGGTGTGGTATTGGTGACAACTGGCAACATACAGGAGGCAGAAGCAATTGCAAATGCCCTTGTGGAAGCTAAACTCGCTGCTTGTGTGAGTCTGTTACCAATCCACTCAATTTACACCTGGCAAGGGGAACTGCATAAAGAGCAAGAATGGCAATTACTGATTAAAACTGATTTGGCGCAATTTCCGGTTTTGGAGGCCAAAATTAAGGAATTGCACTCCTATGAAGTGCCAGAAATTATCGCTTTACCAATTGTTGCTGGTTCTCAAGCCTACTTACAGTGGATTTCTCAGCAAGTTAAAAGTAAAGATTGAGGAGTTATCCCTCTTCTGTCACTCTCCGGGAGGGCGATCGCTAGAAGCCTCATGAGGCAATGAATACAAGCCATACTATTAGAAAAAAAATGGCTCTTGTATTTGTTATTAAAAAAGAATCGCGCGTAGGCGTAGGCCGTCGTAGACATCGCTTGCTATACAAAAGCTCTAGAATTCAGAAATCGTAAATGTTTTCGCAGAGTGACAGAAGAAGGATATCATTCAACATTTCTGATGCAAGAACTCTATTGATTGAAACGCGATCGCTTCAGTTCCTATGATTGATGTCGGTGGAACTTAATTAATCTACTGGGTAGCACTAACTACCTATACTTTTGCAGAAATTGACCCAGAAATTAAATTCCTGAGCTAAGTATCAAAAAGTTGCAACTGGTGGTCTAGGCGGCTAAACGAAGAATTTGATCTAGCTCACGTGAGCGTGGCGTCAAGTCCCCTTCAGG
>NZ_JBGTFY010000325.1:0-3357 GCF_041747015.1 Nostoc sp. | reverse complement strand
TGATAGGAGCAAAGCCTGCGGAAGAAGCTCTAAAGTTAGGAAGAATGCCGTAGTTCAACGGCAATGTTGTTAGCGCTCAATTACCAGCTCAAACCTCCACGGCTTCTATAGCAGATTATTCTGAGCAACCTTATAAGTCTCACAACGACAATTCGTCTCAGCCTCCGGCTCACCCAGTTGAAATGAGTAAATCGTCAATTTGGGGTTAAGCCGAGATAGGTGTGATTTAGTGCCACTTCGCTGGAAAAAATTACTATATACAGATTTCAGCCATATTATGTTTTGCTCAATTTATATCTGCTAATCTTAATTAGCAGATATTTTAATCCATACGATTATTCCCGCCATTAAATTGGCAAGCGGTAGAGCGCTCTAGTTAAATAGGTTATGGAAACTTTGCTTTACCCACCCTAATGCGCCCGCGATGACAGAACTGTTCGTATCGCCATCTAATTTAATTTTAACCAGTGCCACTCCCCTCACACGCCAACCCGCAGCAGTATATTTATCTAGCTTGACTGCTGGCTCGCGGCGAACCATGAGGAAGGCTCTAAATGCGATCGCTCGAATTCTAACTAATGGGCAGGGTGACGCGCTGACTTTGGACTGGGCTGCTCTAAAATATCAACATACAGCGGCAATCCGAGCAGTGTTAATGGAACAATATGCACCTGCCACCGCTAACCGAATGCTCTGCGCGTTGCGACGGACTCTTAAAGAAGCCCTACGACTGGAGTTGATGAGTGCCGATGATTATGCTAGGGCTGTAGATATTTCCAATATACGGGGCGATTCCCCTCAAAGAGGACGAATCATAAAAACCAGTGAAATTGCAGAGCTTCTAAAAGTTTGCAAAGATGACTCCTCACCTGCTGGTGCTAAAGATGCGGCAGTAATTGCGATTTTAAGTGGCTCTGGATTACGGCGCTCGGAGCTTGTGGATCTTGAAGTGCAAGACTTCAACCGCGAAACAGGTGCGTTGATTGTTCGCAAGGGAAAGGGGAGTAAATCTCGGATCGTGTACCTACCGCAGGGCGCTGTCGCTGCGGTAAAAGACTGGCTCAAAGTTAGAGGCGACGCTCCTGGCGCTCTAATTTGTCCAATTAGGCGCGGCGGTCATATTGAGCTAAGAAGGATGACTGACCAATCGGTAATGACAATGTTGCTTCGACGGGCAAAACTTGCCTCTGTTGCTGCTTTTTCTCCTCACGATTTCCGGCGCACTTTCATTAGTAATTTATTAGCTGCTGGTGCTGATGTTTTGACCACCAGCCGTCTTGCCGGACACGCCGACCCAGCTACTACCCAAAAATACGATCTGCGGGGAGAGGAAGCCAAGCAGCAAGCCGTCCAGCTATTGCATATTCCTTACGAGCCGTAAAAAGTTCCTCTTGCTTGTGCCAAAAACCATAAGCAAAATATTTATTATCAATGACAGGCATTAACTCAAGTCTGTGAATAATCCGTTTGCCTCTCCAGAACACTAATCGTATTGGATACACTTCTTCCTACGCTACTGCCCGTGCATAAACTTCTTCAAGCAGAGAAACCAATTCATCTACTTGGGACGAAGTAAATAATCCATCTGGACCCTGTGGTGTAATGTCGGTAAATGGAGATTCATACAGAAGTATCGCATCCATTACGCCGTGTTCGGTTAAGTAGTCCACAATCATGTTTGCAAACTCAATTTGATTAGAGTTTAGCGTTTTGCCAGATAGGAACCTAGCTAATTCCTGTTTGGCTATTTCACGATCTAGTCCTACTAAGGAGCAGACAAACAAACCTAGACCTGGGGATTCTGCTTTGGCTCGAATAATATCTTCTGCCCCACCTACGCCACTCTCTACAAGGATTCTCTCTAGCTCGGATAGGTCGGATGAAGTAAGTTGCTTATTTTTCCGCAGTTTGAAGATAACTACATGATCTTGATGCGAGCGCAAAAAAGCCCGTGCTTTAGCTCGGAATTTCTCAAACTCATCCGATGATGTAAAGCCAGGTAACTCCACTGTTATCTCATCCCCCATCACATCCTCAAAGTCGGTATAGATGGGTCGGCGTTTCTGCTTCTCAATTAGCTTTACTAGCTCTCGTAAGCGGCGGCGTAGTAATTCCAACATTGGCAAGGTTACATCTTGCCACCATTGGTCGGTTTGTACATCTTGGAGTAACGGCAACTGCTCCTTGACTAAGGGAATAGCCGATTTTTCCTCCAATAATCCAGCAATAGACTTCACCTGTTCTCGCCAACGCTCGAAGGCAGGCTCTGAGCGCAAGAAGGCTAGTTGCAACTTCAGCATTAAAATATCAAACCTTTTGGTTTCTTCTGCTTCGGCTGCCAATTGGGAGGGCAAACCCGCAAGTTCTTGGCTTAGTGCGGTAAAGTCCTCCCCTGAGAGATTTTGCCATGCCTCGGAACTCGCATATTTCTCTACCAGTTGTCGCTTGGGGCGCACTACGAAGTTTTCGCTATTCATGGCAGCAACTTCGGTGTGGAGTTGAGTGGCTACTTGGTGGCGCAATTCTGTATCAGAGGCTTGAGGGGCTTTGATGGTGGTGTTGCCAACCTCAACAACCTTTTTATCTAGTTCGGCAATCAACTCCAATCGAGCGGTAAATAGCTGCTTACCCAAGGACTTACCTACTGGGGCATCAGTCGTCTCTGGATTATGCTGGAAAAACTCTAGATTCTGGCAATAGTCGAACAGGTAGAAAAATTGTTTATTTTCACCCAAACCAAATAGATCGGGGCAAAGGCGCGTCCCCCGTCCTAGCATCTGCCAGAATTTGGTTTTGGAGCGGACAAGTTTGAACAGTACCAAATTTACTATTTCTGGCACGTCTATCCCGGTATCTAACATATCCACCGAGATAGCGATATGGGGTTCTTTGTCTTTATTTGAAAAGTTATCGATTAGGGTTTGAGCGTAGGTGGTTTTGAAGGTAATGGTGCGGGCAAACTCTCCTTTTAAATGCGGATAGTTGAGATTGAACCTTTCCGCAATGAAATCAGCATGATCTTGGTTTTTAGCAAAGATAATAGTTTTGCCCAGGCGATCACCACCTGCAACTTTTAAACCCCTAGTCATTAGATGCGCCAATACTTTATCTACCGTATTTTTATTGAATAACCACTTGCTAATTGCTTCAGCTTCTACGCGATCTGGTGCGTTGCCTTCGTCATCCCATTCCACAGCGTCCCATTCTTCTCTTTCTGCTTCAGATAGTTCGTTGTAGTTGATTCCTTCCCGTTGGAACTTAAGCGGCACTGATACGGCTTTGGGTGGGACTAGAAAGCCATCATTTACGGCATCTTCCAGATCGTAAGCATCGGTAGGTACGCCGTTTTCTAAGTCA
>NZ_JBGTFY010000324.1:0-2747 GCF_041747015.1 Nostoc sp. | reverse complement strand
TCTACCTAGAGAAGCCTTAACAAATTTATGGAAAACTATTTTAGGTACAGGTGTAGATAAAAATTAGCGATCGCTTATATCTTGGCGATCATATTTGAGACAGTTCGATTACACCAGCAATTAGCTTCCAGCAAGGACACTCACCCTCCCAACTATCAGATGGGCAAAAGGGCATACTTAAACTAACTGTAATTAGATAAGAATGTTCGGGGTGGTAGCCAGATTCTAAACGTTCAATAAATACAGGATCGGTGATAGAAGCCTTTGTTAACTGCTCCCCTAGTTTTGTAAATATTGTACCTTTCCAACTCTTGTTTCCTAATTTGGTAACAGATAGCTGGGTAGCTTCCACTAACTGCAAAGTACGCCGCTCATAAAATGGTCGAGTTTGCAAATATGTTGGATTCACATATTTACTGATGTTATGAAGAATTTGCGAATAATTACCGCAGTACTGAAGAATATCTTTTGGCTGAACTCGCTCAACTTGCTACCAGGTTCCAGTGGCGATTGTCAAATTTTCACTCTCAAATCCAAAATCGGAACCTGTTTGCTCTAAAGGAATTTCTAAAACGTCTAGTAATGCAGGCTCTTTTCCGTTTACAAGACGTATATGTTTAGAGATGCGACCATCATTTGGATAGGAGCTAGATATGGGACGAATCCATTTTCCTGTGGTGGGGTTGATTCCAGCAATGCAGCGTTCGTTTAGCTTTAGAGAGTTAGCAAGACAGATAACTTGAACCATGAGGGCAGACTAATAAACTTTCAAGGGTGTTGAATCTACTATTCCCCAGAAATCAAACAAAGTAACAGTTTTAGGTACTCTACAGAAAATCTCCTTTTTAAGAAGAAAACTTTATTCACTTTTTAGCCTAAATATATTCAGAGGTGGCAAATATCTATATTTCCCCACTGATTATTAAGATATTCAGCAACCAATCGACGATGACAATGATGAGGTTTTGCCTCGCTACAAAGCAAGCAAGCACTATCCAATAATTCTGGTGTAATTCGCTTTTCAATTTTGCGATCGCTCATTAATTTTAAGAACTGTTGCTCATAAATATCCCAATCGCCCTTATTTTTTTTGTAGGCATCAAGAATATCTTTAGTTGGCGCTAAGTCGAGGATGTGAATGTATTTTATATTGCCAATTTCCTGTAAAAAATACTCTATATCTACTCGTTTAGTAAATCCAGCCAGTTGAGAAATGTTGTTTAATCTTGTATCGATAACCGTTTTAACTCCAGCACCAATTAAGGAATCAAAAAACTTTTTTGCGTTCTTTTGAGTAAAACCAATTGTAAATAGATTAACTGACTTTTTCATAATATTTCCCTTTTTTATCTACATAGGCAATTTTTTCTCCCTGTTTTTTATACGCTTCGTGAGTAGCGTCTTCTTTCGAGTAATTATTGGTATTATCTAATACATCAAAAAGTGATAACTGGCGATTTTCAAATACTTTGTAATAATTTAAGCCATGTAAATTAAGAAGTCTATCCTCAAGATGTTGATGAGTTTCTAGGCTGCCATCCTGTAAAATGTGACTAATCTCTAATCCACAAGAGCGCAAATGTTGACATACTAAGATTGTTCGGTGACAGGTGATTGGATCTTTCTCCGCACACATCAAAGCAATTTTATAGGTTTTCACACCTTTAATAATGCGCTCAATGCCCTCTGCAAATAGCTCTGTAGCGGCAATGTTTTCATACAACGCTTTGCCTGCAACATAACAAGTGAGGTCGCTGGGTCTAGCTCCTAATTCACGCCCCAGGAATACATAACGAATCCCTTTATCACTCAAGGATATATTGAGTTCTGTTTGATTGAAATGAGGTAAATACCGACTATAGGGATACGATCGCACATCTGCTAAAGCTGTTACTTCATGCTTCTGGAGCAAGGTGATAAAAGCTTCAATATTTAGGTTAGAGTGTCCAACAGTAAAAAGTTTCATGTTAAAAATGCACTCCTTATATATTTCCTATTTTACTTAAGCTTTCAACCCTTACATATATCTAGTTAATTGAACGCGATAACGTTCTTTTTTAGTAACCATAATCTCGCCAACTTCTAATCTTCCCTTACCGCGAATCGCAATCAAATCGCCAGACTTGATTTGATAACTTGTTTGAGTAACATCTTTCCAATTCACGCGCACATCGCCACTATCAATTAAATCTGACATTTTACTGCGAGACATTCCAAAACCCGCCGATGCGATCGCATCTAATCTTAAAGAAGCCTCAACCGTAGTCGATTCTTTCTTTTTGGGTTCTCTAATTCTCAATTCACTTAAATCTATGCGTTGAGTTTTTACGGGAACAGAACGCACCTGTTGCAAACTCATTTCTAAAAATTCGGCTATTTCTGGAGTAGCGATTGCCTGCGCCCCCCTTTCGCCTAGTACAATAACATCGCCCGTCTTCTCACGGACAATTCCCGCCCCCAACATCGCCCCCAAAAAGTCGCGGTGAGTAGCCGTATCAAAAAGGAAGTTTCCAGCAATTTCTAGCGCCACTAGCTCTACTTGTTCACGTTCTAAGGGCATTTCTGATCGGGCGATCGCCACTCGTTGGCGTTCGGCTTGTTCGTAACCACCCCAAGCCACTATTTGCACCTCTGTTAAGCGACTAAATACCCGTTGGAGTTCGGCTTGTTCTGGAGGAGAGAGAAAGTCTGTTAACACAACTTCCCAGGTCTTAATTGCTTGTTCAGCGCGATCAATTACCCGCGCT
>NZ_JBGTFY010000323.1:0-36800 GCF_041747015.1 Nostoc sp. | reverse complement strand
CATTGTGCTGAAGGCACAACACTCTCACTCTAGAATTGGCGTAGCCTAATATTTTCTTTCTCCTAGCCAGTGACTGGAGCTTGCTACAGCAGCATATCTCTTGATCGGGCGGTAGTCGGCAACGAGCTTCAGAGCGACTATCGTACTGCTGTGGCAACTTTTTATTCAGCGCAAATCGATTTCCCTTCCTGTATCTCTCACTTTCTCTGGTTTCGCCAGTGCATCAGTTACCTTTCTAGGTGGATTAATAGATTCACTATTGTCAAGGTTCAATGGTGAGCGCCTCTATATTTAGCTGGGAGGCTGGCGCTTGTTTCCTCTCTTATGATTAATATACTATCGTTTTAAGTAGTACTTGTCAAGTACTACTTAATATGTAACTATAAAAGCATGAGAAAACTAACCCAGCAAAAGATACTTAAGGAGTAGTACATGTGGAATTAACATTAATGCGGGTTACGTTTAGTAAAGAAATTCCAGGATTGGGGGAAAAAATAAAAGCTCTTAGAAAAGCTTCTCCTAAATCCTTAACGGAATTAGCAGCAGAGGCAGGTATTAGCACTCCTCATTGGCACAGGGTTGAAAACGAAAAAATTCAGGAATTGCCTATTGAAACATTGCGGAGCATAGAGAAAGCGTTGGGAGCGGAATTAGGGATTGAAGTGTGATCTGCTTTTAAGGGGGTGGATAACTAGAAGCGATCGCTCCCCGCCAAGAGCGCGATCGCCTGAACTAGACCTTCTGCGAAGGATAGCCACGTCTAACTTAGAGAATTTTCAAAAGTTAGGCAAGAGTAGCCTTGTAGTGGCATTCCTGAGATTTATCACTAAATAAAGAATTTGAAGCTATCTAAAACCGATATAAATCAGATTTAAACCAAAAAATTATGTATCTGTCAAATTATTAATTTAAGTATATTTAGGTATGTCAAAACTACAAATGCTGGCTATTAAAGAATGCACTAGCTCGATCATATTGTCACAAAGCTAAATCTATGTATAAGCCAGTACCAGTTTTTCAACTACTCCTCCAAGATAACCCTCATCTGTTCACTACCGAAGGGTTATCCTCGCTGCTTTGGGACTGTGTTCACATGAAATCCCCTAACCGCCATAAATTCACCTACCCTTCATTACTAAACAAGCAAGTTTATTTGGCGGTAGCCGGACTGGAGGGTAGTGCCGAAGATGAAGTAATGATTTACCGAATTATGTCTAATCCTCAAGCTTGGTATAACTTTACCAAAGTGCAGCAACAAGACCAACGCTTTGAAAATATAGGTGAAGAATTTTATTCAAGCTTTGGCATTGAAATTTATCTTCAGCACAGAATTATAAACAGTATCCGATACTTGCAAAAAAGCTTAAATATTTCAGGAATTAGACAAACTAATATTGCTGTGCGCGATCACTTGTTTTCGTACCCGACAGTAGAGGAGCATCTAGTCATACTTGATACAGATCGCCTTACCTTTCAACAAGCACTGCCAGAAATCATCAAGTATTTTGTCAGCCTTGTTCAAATACCGCCTGAATATAGATTATTTTTAGTTGATGAGAAAGAGCAGAAAATTTCTACTTCAGTCAGCACAGTTGAGAATGCGGCATCAAGCGCAGTAATAGCAGAGATTTATACAGAGTCTTTCGACTGGGAACTAACAAGCGCTAACTGTTGGCGTGGCAAAAGTGTTGAAAGACTAGACCCTAACAAAATTCGTCTTACCCTTCATCTCGACTGGGACGAGAACGAGTTCATTTTTTTTGAAGCCCAACACCCCGACTTGAGCCGATTTCCTTGGGCAACCGAAGCCGCTTATTAATAAACCAGTTAAGCTAAACAGCTAATGTGCTTTTTGAAGTTATTGGAGCTATTAGTGTTTTATGTGTTTTTGTGTAATTTATAGCCAGTTGTAAAGCGGTGTATCAAGGTTAATTAAGTCTAAATATTCAAGCGACCTGTAGTCAACAATTGATATCCTCCGACAAAACAAGCCATTGAAAGGCAGAACTGCCACAGGCTTGTAGGGGTGAGAACAGCGCGGCTACTAAAAAAAATAAGAAATATTCCTACACCCAGCGCCACCCAACCTAACGCCTTGTCCTGACGGGGCAGGACAAATAACATCAGAATCCCAGAAGTTAGAAATAATATAGAACCATCAGCAGCTATACCACGCCACCAATAGGGATATACATTGGTGCTAAAGTAGATATTTTGACCAAGAAAGTAAACTCCGGTTAATAGTAATATTAAACCGAGTAATTTGAATAAAAATCTCATTTATTTGGATAGAAAAAATGTGCTAAACCTATATTGCCCAAATAGAAGTGCAATACTTACTTTAATAGTAGAAAAGTGCATGAAGTTATAAATTAACTACTTAATTTCATACATTCTTTACACATTCATTGTTAAAAGCTATTTGTACTCAAATAATCTCAAGCAAGTGTAGAACCACCAAGCGCATTTCTGTAAGTCTCAGCAGTTTCTGTGCCAAAACCACCAGCTTGGGCATGACGGAGTAGCGATTGGATGATTGGCATAGCGATGCTCATACCAAATAAGGCATTGAAACCTGCAATAACCACTGGTGCTGACAATATAACTGTAAATTCTGGAAATAATGCCAATACAGCCACTAAGATCAGAAAAACAATTGGTGTCGCAATACCTGCTGCCTTTGCAGCTTCTACAATTAAATTTTTATACTCTTCTACAGTAATGTCGCCCCGATAAAGATCCAAGGAGTATGAAATCGCTGTGACTATAACTTGGGTGAGAATAGCGGTTCCTGTAGCAGTAATCCCCAATTTAGCAATTGTTCCAGAATTGCTGACAACAGAATCTACGGCATTGTAAACCCGAATATAAAACTGCTCCCCAACAGTCATAACCTTGGCTCCGCGACGCAGATTATCAACACCCACTTCCCACAGGATGTTGTCAGCACCATTTGAGCCACCTTGGGAGCGTGGAATGATATGGCTACCATGTTTATCGCTCAAGAATTCACGAATAGTCCGTTCGTTAGCTCCAAGCTTTGATGTACCGGGAATTTTCTCAAAAAGCTTCATCACATCTGCGTCAGAGCGAGGCAAATCTCCTACTCTCACACCAGCACGATACCTGAATCTATTGGCAATCTTGGGCATTTCTACGGCTAATTCCGCCGCAGTCGAAGGCAGCTTTTGCAATGCTTCAGCTATGCACAGACTCGAAGTACTCACACCAATAGCAGTTGTTTCAAATGCTTTACTGATATTTTGTACTGTTTGAAAACCTTGCTGTGCTGTTGCAGGTAAATCACTAACCGCATTAATACTTGAGGTAGTAATCTCTACAGTAGTATTTTTGATGACATCAACTACTCCTTCTATCCCCTTTGCTGTATTATTTGCTGCTTCTTGCGCTTTATCTTTGAGCGTATCCGCCAAATTTCGTGCTTGGTTAATGAAATCCATGTTTTAGTAAACTGTTGTTTTGAAGATTTTGTATTTAGTTCAGCTTCTCCCCTCAAAGCTAAGAACCACATCAGCATTAATCATGAACTTCCAGGGGAATATTTAAAGAGATACTAAGGAATTTATAGCTTTAGTCTCTGGTAAGTCAAAAGTGGAACTATAAAGTTAGTTTAGCTGTTTTGTTAACCATTTAGGTAGATTTTTTATTGATACAGCAATCAGCATTACCTGAACCAGTTTTTTGCTTTGGTATTGTGTGCTTGAGTTAAACAAAAAAGCGAGTGTTACTCATCAAGTGGTTCAATTTGCATTTGGTGTTTCTTCGGTTGGCAAAGAGCGAATCAACTCTCGAATCACATCGGTTGCTGGTCTTCCTGTAATTGAGCAGTATTTTTCTAATCTTTCTGCTTCCACGGATGCCAAATTGATTGTGAGTCGTTTAGTAGCCCATTTCTTATTCACAGGTTAAATTAACTTTCTTGTAAACTACTTCTCTAACATCAATCATTTAAACTGTCGTTACCACGATAGATTTAATGAAATTAGATTCAAGAGGTTATAAAGAAACTGCTATTAAGTTTAAAACTGTGATGAAGTAATTGAATATTTTCTTAAGTATAAAGCTTAGATAATTTTAAAACAAGAACTGTGAATAGGATATAAAGTAAATCATTTTACTTTGTTAAGCAGATAGTGGAAACACATAATAATTCACAGCTTATGAATAATATGGCTAGCAGCAATATTGAACTAGAGTGATCACTAATAAAAACCCGTTCAATTTGTTTTTTCACAGTATGAGTGCGCTTGGGAATGAGAACGGGTTAGATTATTTAATAATTCATCATCACCCAAGTTGGCTTATCCCTGGTCTTGTATTTAAGGGACTTGCATTCCGCGTTGCACAGCTTCCCGTTGCTGCACTATCTGCACCCAGCGTTTAAGATTTGGGTAATTGTCGAGTGTTAAACCAAGAAATTCATAAATCGCTACCCACGGATAAGTTGCAACATCCGCAATAGAATAGTTACCACAGATAAATTCATTGTCTTGCAGTTGTTTATCTAAGACACCATAAATGCGTAAAGTTTCCTTTTCATAACGTTCGATGGCATAGGGAAGTTTTTCGGGTGCAAAACGTTTAAAGTGGTTAAGTTGTCCAAACATTGGCCCGACTCCTCCCATTTGGAACATCAGCCACTCTAGGACTTGAAAACGGCTTTTTTGTTCAGTAGGTAAGAGTTTACCTGTTTTTTCAGCTAGGTAAATTAGAATTGCACCCGATTCAAAAACTTTAATCCCAGTTTCTTGGTCAACAATGGCGGGAATTTTACTATTGGGATTGATGGCGATATATTCAGGTGTAAATTGCTGTTGTTGAGTAATGTCAATTTTGTTGACATTGTAGGGCAATTCGACTTCTTCCAGCATGACGGAAGCTTTGCGTCCATTGGGCGTGGTGAAGGTGTAGAGATCAATCATCTGATGCTATCCCAAAATCTTGACATTTTCCGATGGTAGTGTAGCTTTGATTGATAAATTAGGGTATTAGCCAATAGAGAGATAAAAGCAATACTAAAAGAGCCAGGAGGTAAAAACATTACTATGCCTGACATTTATACTTTCAAGAAACCACTCATCAGCACCACAGAGAGTTGAATTTTACCAGCCAAATAATCATTGATTTGTGCAGCGTTCACCTAAAACAATGGAACAGCAGGAAACAAGCGCCTCAGAATTTTGTCTCTATCAGGTGCGAGTTCCTTGAGCATTAGACTCGCGCTCCGAAGGAAACCGAACTGGGTTTAGTTCGGGACTTACTTCCACAACGCTTACGATTTCCTAAAAGTTTCAGTCCCCGTGAGGGGATTTGGTTAGTGGAAACTTTTACCAGTAAGTCTTATTGAAATTCAGGATAGACGTTTCAGTCCCCGTGAGGGGATTTGGTTAGTGGAAACCAAACACTATCACGCTCCGATTTGTCGATTATGCCGTCAGGTTTCAGTCCCCGTGAGGGGATTTGGTTAGTGGAAACGTTGCATCTTGGATTAACTCAATTATTACCAGTGCAGGTTTCAGTCCCCGTGAGGGGATTTGGTTAGTGGAAACCATCCAAGCGGTTACTTGCACTAGTCGCTTCCTTTGCGTTTCAGTCCCCGTGAGGGGATTTGGTTAGTGGAAACACAGGAACAGCTACCCCCATCGGACCTCTAGGTAAATGTTTCAGTCCCCGTGAGGGGATTTGGTTAGTGGAAACGACTGAAGCTCAAATGAGATAGTAGCCTCTTGAACATGTTTCAGTCCCCGTGAGGGGATTTGGTTAGTGGAAACTTAAGTTATAGCTACGACTAATAATGTCGGGTATATGTTTCAGTCCCCGTGAGGGGATTTGGTTAGTGGAAACCGCTCCATCTGAAACTGTTACAGAGCAAGCTTCCTGGGAAGGTTTTTGACGGATCGAAAAAAAAGGTCATTTTCAGCCGTTCTTATTGCAAGTAATTTGCAACTTTCCGAAGTGTTGAAACGCTGTAATTATTTACTTGTCAAGGTTCTGGCGATTTTGGCAGATCCCCCAGGGTTTTAGCCCCCGCTTCGACTTGCCAATCATCAAGCTGATTACATAATCATAAGACTATTGTTTCCTCTTGTCGAGGAATTTCTGAACCATAAGTAATTGTTCGTTTAATTGCACCTGCATCAAGTATATACAATCGAACCGAATCCTCTTCAGGCTTAACCAGTTTTTCTATCTTGGTCTGAAGTGTCGCAAATTGTATAGCTGTTAAAAAACACTCAAAAACGCTGTACTGTGTCCATTTTCCGTAACCAGATAACATTTTGTGTAAGCGAGTGCGACGTTTATTTGCAGCTTTGTTATCAGGCAGATCGTAAATAATCAAATAGAACAGAGTAGTCATTGTCAAATTTTTCAATAAATGAATGATAATTAACGTAAAGCTAAAGCTTTATATGGAATCCCTTCTTGTAAATGGCGACCCAATAGCCGCGCTTGTAGTTCAATCGCTCGTCTATAAGTGCATCTGTATTCAAAAACAGGATGTTTAAATTCATCATTCATTTTGCGCTCGAATGCCTGTAAGAAAGTTTTCCTGGCAGTATCCTTCAGGCGATATGCACCTAAACTTTCGTTAAAATCGTCAGGTTGAATTTCATGTTTGTGCAATACAGCTAGTACTACATTGTCAGAAATCAAAGCACGAAATTCTTCCATTAAATCCAGAACCATTGCAGGCTGACCATGATGGACTTCGTGTAAATAACCAATATAAGGGTCTAACCCAGCAACATGAACCGCAGCCGTTACTTGAACTCGCAATAAACCATAGGCAAAACTGAGCAACGAGTTCACTGGGTCAGTAGGCGGACGACGATTTCGACCAGTAAATGTCCATTGTTTTCCAACCATCCGTGGCCAGCAAGCAAAATACTCTCGTGCCGCTAGACCTTCAATTCCTCTGACCTGATCTATGGTTTTTTGGCTTTTAACAAGACTTTTACGCTCTTTAAGAGGATTATCTCGCTCATTATGACGATACAAAACCTGATATTGATTATGAATTTTGGCTGTCACAATTGCTTTGACTAATTCTAAACGCCCGACAGGATCGCTATATAGTTTATATTGTGCTAATCGCAATTGACCGTTGCGCGAATAACCAGGAAGCGCAGAACCCAGATATTTACCAAAGCTAGAAAGATAGTGAACAGGCATACCCAATTCCAAAGCATAAACTAGGGCATCTCCTGTGACTTGGGGGTTGCCCATTAAGACAACTTGTTCGACAGTTTGGGCTGCAACAGTCTGTTTTTTCCAAGAACCATCGGATTGCTTGAGAGCAACATTAAAAGCTTCGTAGTTCTTGCTCAAAACGGCATCAGCCTGAGTTACGTAAAGTACTGACATTTTAGAGTTATGGTAATGAGTTATGGAGAAAACTTATTAATCAATTTACTGCCGATGAATTTAATCCTCGGTTTCAGGAGTCATTGAACTTCGTAACTGTTTAACTTCAAAAGGCAGACAAATCTCTTTTAAACTGCATGAAAGACACTTTTTAGTGTTATCAAGTGGCGCAGGCATAGTTGTTTGAGATGCAAGTTGAGCAAGAACAATTGCTTGCTCAGTCATTTGTCGTAGTTGAGGTGTAAATGCTACTGTCTGTCTTCTGCGGTTAGTGTGATAAAAAATCTCACCATAAGCAAGGCAGCTTCCGGTACGTTCTTCTATACACAAAGCTGCTGCACAAAGTTGAAAATGGTCGTTAAGGTGCTGTGCCATCTTCCCTTTTTTATATTCCACAGGGACAAGCTGACCTGAGCATTCTTCAACTGCATCAATGATACCTGCGACCTTCAAGCGATCGCTCCAGACCCATTGTTGTTGATGAATCAGCGTTTCCCCTTCCTGAATTGTCCCTTCTTCGTTGATATTACGGTGTATGTGGCGACCCAAGATAATATGCTCGTTATCTGACATTTCACCTAACACATATTCAAGGTAAAATCTGCGTGGACAATATTCCCAGGCATTGAGGTATGCCAAAGGTAAATAA
Organism: Nostoc sp.; assembly: GCF_041747015.1. Lineage (GTDB taxonomy): Bacteria > Cyanobacteriota > Cyanobacteriia > Cyanobacteriales > Nostocaceae > Nostoc. Next base: position 28,765 of record NZ_JBGTFY010000323.1, on the reverse strand, counting down.
TCTTCATTCATATTTTCGTTTGAATGCGTATTTTTAGTTCAGCCCCGCGAGCGGGATTCAACACTTCTGGACTTGACCCATTCCCATCGCTGTTTTGCGCCCAACTCCTGCAAATGTTGCAAAATGAGTTAAGATTGTCGCTATTCTTGCTTGTTCAGAATCTAAAAATCGATACTTAACCCATCCTTGAGTACCAATTTCTGCTCCACCTTCCATTTTTAAAGCATGGGTTTTGAGGTCATAAGCAGAGACTAAAGCATTCCACTCAACTTCGGGAAATTGCAGTTCTGGCGGAGCAAATGTGTTCCAACGGCGCAATAGACTGTTAAAAACCAATTCTGGTAGTGGGAAAGGCTGTACTCCTCGATTTTGCTTGAAGCTAGTAGGTGAAAGAAAGCGCAACTCAATCACGCTTTGGGTTGTTACCTGTGCTAGTTTTTCAAAACTACTAGCTTGCAGGATATCTATCGACTCCCCCAATTGGCAAGGTATGCCTGCTAGCATGATTGACTTTCCCAGGTTGCTACTTAATCCCCAAAGTAAAGGTGCTAGCAGTTCTTTTTTCAACAAGGTAATTCTCAACTGCATCTTTTGCACAGAAACATACTGCATTGCCACAGTTAACGGTGAGGTATTTTGTTGATGCAAGTGTTCAGCTAAGGCAGTATCGGTATTAGCAAACCACTGAAAACATTGAGCATGGATGGCTCGTCCCAATGTTGGTGGAGGTGCGGCAGATGCAACACTAATTTGAATCATATGCAAGGCATGGGAATCTACTTCAACCCCCGTTAATTCATAGGATTTTTGCCACCATTCCACCAAGGTATTCTGAGCAATCTGCTGACAAATAGATTGCATGAGATTTGGATATAGAACTGAGTTTGGCAATACAGGCATAATTTTAGTAACACCTTCCTTAATCCGTAAAGGAATCCAAATTGGTAAAAACTGGGTTTCTGATAGCCAAGAGTTCAGCGAGGTGGGGCTAATTGAAGTTTCTACTTGTTTGAGAACTACGCTAAGTCCAGCAAATGTGATTTCAGTATCTTTGGTAGATGTCATAACGGGCGCTTGTAGCAACAAGTCGTAAAGGTAAAAATCCAGGTTTAATTACTCGGTCTTTATCCAGTTGTGCCTTCTCAGTGGAAAAAGGATTGATTCGATTAAAGGTAGTCTTTTCACCTAAATCATCCATTGGCTGTGCTATAAAGCCAGTAATAAGATTTGGTTGAAATAACGGTTCAGAAGTTTCTTGTTTGTATTCAGGAAGATATTGAAAAAAACAGCCCCGTTTGCCGAAATAGTTAATTTGAGCAAAAAGTTGCTCTAGTTCTGCCAAGCGATCGCAACCACCACAACAAATTTGTAGATGTCCTTGTAAATGCACCCATTCCCGAAAGACAAACCCACCCTGCATAGGTAGTGTCGTCCGGCTCTTATCTGCCTTATCAGCAGTTTGGTCGTAGTAGCGGAGTTTGTAGCCGTTGCGATTCACAACCAATTGCTCTGGTGGCCAAATATAAATTTGTAAGTCTCGAATCCAGGTAAATTCGCTTTTAATCCATCGCTCAAAATCACTTTGATGCTGCTTTCCCTGGCTTTCGAGCAAGACTTTCAGCAACGCCATCTTGATCGCATAAGGAGTTGGCACTAGATTCGACCGAGCCGCCATGCTCGTTGCATCGGAGCGTTTGAGGGAGAATAGGCTAACAGGCTGATAGGTGACGGTTAACCATTGGTTGGAGCTTGCTTTCACCTGCTGCTCCTGTTTGGACTGTGAGGATTTTGATTTATTCGATGGCTTCGGCATTGTTACTCTCCCAAGGTTGCGATCGCTCAATTAGAGTTTGAATTTGTTCGGCGAACTGGGCAATTGTCTCAAAATCAAAACAGTGAATTGTACCTGCACCATTAAGATTATTCAAGGTATCAGCCAAGCTATGAATTTGGCGGCTGTAACTTTCTGATAAGGGACTGAGCATTGGTGCCGGACAACGGCGAGTGCTAACAGTAATCACACCTTCAAAGTAGTCAGGATGGGGTAAATGGGTATTACGTTTTGCACCATTGGGTTGTAAATAGGTATATAGCACACTTTTGAGTAAGACATCTAGCCGCTTTTTGCGCTCACCAGCATCAATGCTGTAACTGAAATTATGGGGATTGTAGCCAATGCGAAAGGCTTCAATATTGAGGACAGTTGCATACAAACCAGAACTGACCTGTACATTGTAAGGAGTTGGGTTATCTGTTCCATATTTCGCATGGAAGTAGCTCTGGGTTTTGACTAAGGTTGGTAAACCTACAGCTGCCCCGAACTCAATTACAGATTCCCGTTTTAGAGTTTGTCCACCTTTAACTGTCACCATAAATCCCTCCAAGTCGCTGATTGTGCAACGCTGGAGTACTTGGTTCGTTTTGGCAGTTAAATCTGTATCTGACTGCGTAAAAATCGGAAGTCCTTTTTCCAAGTCATAACCAATACGGTCAGGATGAAATTGCTTTCCCCCTTCTGAAAGTGTTAGTCCTTCCTGAATCGCAATTCGGTGCAGATGTTCTGCTTGAATATGTTTGAGCATATCGCCGGAAACTCCATTAACATATTCAGGTTCACTCATGTCTTTCTGAATAATATAGTAGCGACGCGTTAGCGATTGATTGCCCTCATTTCCTTCATTATTCAGAGCATGAAGCTGCCAGGACAGTAAGCCGCTAATAGATATTGAATAAACCGGAAACTTTGTCTTAGTCATTGTTGGATTCTCCTAAATTTTCAGTTGGTTCCAAGTTGTTTAAATCTTGCTCGTCATTAATATCCGCATTCTCATCTTCCAAATCCACTTCCTTCGCCTTTGTCCAACGGGCATACCCGTAGGCAATTAACAAATTGGCAACCAATACTGTGTCATAGTTTTCAACCAATTCAACTAATCGGTCTAGGTCTTCCTTAGTTGTCCAAACTCGTTTGAGAGATTTGCCTTCCTTGAGAAGTTGTTCCGATAAGCGTAAATTTTCTGCTTGGTATTTCGCCAGAAAATCAGTAATTTCGCTCAAAAAATCCTTCTTGGAGCCTGATTGACTGCTCAAACGCTGTGCCAATCCATAGGTGCGTTGCCAATCTAGTTCTATAACACCCTGTTGGGTTTTCACCTTCCCTGCATATACTGTTGCTTGATTAATAGCTTTGGCAATGCGGAGAAAGCTGTGGTCTGTGGTAATTTTGGTGAAATCTGTGTCTTTTTTAGTCATGATGTTCAGTCCAGCAATTGAAAATAAACGGGGAGGTTTTGCTTTGGGATCTGCCAAGCGTTTAACTATGTAATCGGCGTAGCTGGCCTGAAAACGAAAAAACTTACGAAGATTTGTCCCAGTAATAAAATCTCGATATGCAGCCAACAGTTCGCTGTGTCCCTCTTCCGCCGATAGGCTACCGATCACAAACAGATGCTCATTTAGAACCTTCAGATAATCTGTCAATTCCTCAGAATTTTCTGGTCTAATCCACCCAGGAAGCCCCAAGGTAAAAACTTCTTTGACACCATAAACTTGCCCTTTGGAGCCAAAGTGAGTGCCTACAAAGTTACTGACAAAATGGTTAATCGGTTGCCATAGGTCAAAGTCATTTAGCTCTGCATCAGCTTGAGATGGGTGACTATTGAGCAGTTGTTGACAAAACCGTAACACCAACTCCGCATCAAACCGGGCAATCCCATGTCCTCCAGAAGGTGGGTTATATTTGCGTAATTTATCTAACACCTCCCGATATTTGCTCAACTGAATATCTAATGGTTCTAACGCTACAACTCGCCAGTCATAAACTCGTTCGGCAATCTTGACCCGTTCAGCAACCCCAAAGCTAAATAATCCTCCCGCAATCAGCCATAAGCTTAACCAATCTGCTTTTTGGGAATCTACTTTGTTGCTATCTGCCTTGATGCGGTTAACTCCCTGAACCGATGTGGGCAGGTAAACTTTCACGGCACTGGCCTCTTGAGGCAACTGACGACCAGTTGCTTGTTTGAATAACTCCGCAACCTGTTTAGTTTCTCCATTCAAGCTAGAATAATTCTCCTGGCTAAAAGCTTGGAAGAGGGTAACAAGCAAAACACCGTAGTCATCCTTGATCTGCCAACCCATTTGCCACAGTTCGTTATGATTGCGATCGTGGCGCATCGAAGTTAGGACTACACCATTTTGAGTACTAGGATGGGGTGGATCTGGTGCATCTTCTTCATTAAATTGAACTTTGCCCCGTTGCTGAAATACATAATCTCGGTAGAGTTTTCGCGCATCACTTTGTTCTACTGTGTCAAAGATAATTGTTTCCTGAGATATTTTGCTGATATCTGTTTTTTTACCTTTGACTGGTGGAAAGGGGTTGGTATATTTGAGTTTAGCGATCGCTTCTAAATTTACAGCCTTTTTGAATTGGATACGGTAGCGTGTGCCTTCATCCACAAGCTGAATGCCGATTTTTTGTTCCCTTAAGGCATACTCGACAAGTTGCGCCAAACCCAACATTAGAAAGGTATCAGCGTAAGTGCCGAATTTCTTAGTAACAAATAAGCGCTCTATCATCTGGCGTTTTACCCATGAGCGTTGTGTACTTCCAAAGATTCTATACCCCGTTGGAAGAGAGCTATTCCAATATGGCACACCTGCGGACACAGGCGACAACTCAAGACTTCGCTGGTCGATAGCTAAGTATTGTGAAGTTGTACTGAACGCTGATCGCAAAGGCGCAAAGCTCTGACCACTAGCAAGTAAAGTTGCAAATATTCCGTTTGGTCGGATGTAAACCTATTTAAATCAAAGTCTTTTTTTATCGGGTAGACATCTTTACTCAAGTTTGCTTTTGGTAAGGATAATGGCTGTGGTAGAAACCTATGAATACTCCGCCAACTGTCAGCGATCGCTTGCTTTGCCTCTAGGTGTAACTCTATACTTTTAATCTTAGCCGTTGCTGCTTGATCCCATCCCCCAGCCCAGGCAGAATGGTGACGACCCGCAGCCATGATTACTGTATGACAGATGTATTTAATTTGTTCTGTATCTGCGGAGAAATTATCTTGCAGTAGGGGTACTAACGATTGCTTGAGAATATCTTGGGCTAAGTAAGCACTTTCAACAGCATGGTTTGGACGCTTGTATTTCTTTTCGTAGGCTTTGAGGGCATCTCGTTGGTGTCTGTTTTCTGGGTTGTAGTCTGTGTGCGCTAGTAGATGTTTTCCGGGGTTTCTGCCAGAGAATGAAGAATGAGCGATCGCTTGCCATCCCCGCATCACTTCTTGCCATTTCACTTGTAGTTTGCCCAAGTCATGGGTGAAGATAGCGAAAAATACTAATGATTCAAATAAAGCTTCTGCTTCTTTCTCCTGCGTCTGCGGGAAAATTTTACCTCTGATAAATCGTCCACCAGCCGCTAACAGTTCATCACGAACACTAATATAAGTAATTTCTACGGACATTCCATTTTTTAATCGGTTTACTGTAAATGCTTCCCGCCAGCATTTCCACATCAATACTAGATGCCCTACATAATTGTCCATGTTATAGCGATACTCACTGGCGATCGCACGCTTTGCCTTATCAGGAGAAACAAAGTGGTTCCCGAAAACATCAATGCCAATTAACAAGCCAATATGTTCGTCATAATGAACATAGCGAGGATTAACTAAAATCCGTATACTGCCAATAAGTGCCTCACGAGATTTAATTAGAGTACAAACAGGTTGACTATACGTTTCTGATTTTCCTTTCGGGTTTTCGATCTGCTTAAAAATCCAGTCTGCTCCAAATTCCATATTTTGAAACTCCCGCCACACTTTGCATAACATGGAAACAGGCAGCGAAAAACTTAGCAGTTTTTGGGGGTCAATTACTTCCTCTTCAATATCAATTAAGCCATCTTCTTCCCAGATAAATACACTGCGGCTATCAACTGACCGAATCAATTCTCTCCCGGCAGATTGATCCCCTCTGAAAAACGCATCTTCAAAGCGTTGTTCAAAATTCATCCGGTTGTTAAGTCGTCGCTGTTGCTGTAGTAAGTCTTCTGTAGTGTGAACCTGATTTATCCATTTTTCTTCAGTACGAAATCCGACATTTTCATTTGTATGTAGAGATTGGGTATGTTCCTGTAACACAAGCCATGTGAGTTCACAGGTTTCTTGAGGATATGGCAGAAAACTTTGCTTTTTAGTTGCTGATTCTTCTAGTTCTAAATCTGCGATCGCTATTTTACAAGAAGCTGGATTAACTTCAATTGTATGATAAATATAGACTTCTCCTTGCTCACCACCAAACCGAGCGCAACGTCCAGCCCGTTGTAAAAGCGAGTTCATTGGACAAAGTTGAGTGTGCATGACTTGGCAGGTGATGTTGATTCCTGCTTCGATTACTTGGGTCGAAATCAAAACGTAGCAATTACCATCATCTTGCCAGTTTTGGGCAAATATAGTTTTGAGGTCAGTTTCTTTTTGGGCGCGGTGTTCTGGTAGGAATCTAGAATGTAACAATGTAACGTGCAATATTCCCTCGTAGTTCAGTTCCTCTAAATCCCGGAATAATCCCTGAGCCTGAGAAACTGTGTTGCAGATGACTATCACTCGTTTACGCCCATAAGCTCGAATATCGTCTAGGATTACCGAAGCGTTAAGAGGATGGGACACAGCTTGAAAGGTACGACGGCGATCGCCTTCTATCGCCTCTAAATCTGCATCTTCAACTTGAATAATTTCCATTGTTTACCAACGTCTGTATTTGGGTTGCAAGTTCATTAGTTAAAGTCGCCGTCATCAGCAAAAATGGTGAAATGCCTTTGACTTGTTGTAAAACTTTCAGAACAGTAGCGAAAGAACGGTCTGGATCGAGTAGATGTAATTCATCAAATACCAGATATGAGGCAAAAATCGCTCCTGAGTTAACATTGGCAGAACCACGACCGACTGAGTAAGGAATATTCAGGAAACTGCTTAACATTTGGTCAATGGTGCAGAAAACAATGTCACCTTCAAAGCGGGGGTCTTCTGGGTTTTCTCCTGTTTGCAGAGTTACTACAGGGGAATGGGATGATGGATAAACTTTCTCCCAGTTCGCAACTAATATTTCAGCACGTTGGCGGAGACTGTTGGCCAGTGTTCGCAGGGGGACAACGTAGATGAGTTTATTGGGAAAGTCTATATTCAGGGCTTTGGCGAAGAGGAAGGGTGCGATCGCTGTTTCCGTTTTTCCTGACCCTGTTGGTGCGCGGAGGAGGATATCTTGACGCTGTAAGAGTTTAGCGATCGCTTCTCGTTGAAAGTTGCGCGGGGCGAAGGTAGTGAGGGTTTTAAAATATTCGTCAATCATCATTGATAAAATAGACTAGGATAAATTTTGATGTTGTTCAGTCATCAATTTTGAATTTTTAAATTTATACCTGCTCGTTACTGATTACTGCTTCTGTGAGGAATTATGCTACTAACTGAACATCGCGCTGACCGAGTGGTTCTTTACAATATCAGTTGGCAAAAATTTGAGAATTTATTAGTAGACTTAGGTGAAAGCTGTTCAACTAGGGTAGCTTATGATGATGGCACGTTAGAGATTATGACACCATTACCAGAACATGAATATTACAAAGAAATAATTGGTGACATTATCAAAGATACAGCTGATGTTTTGGAGCTAGATTATGAGTGTTACGGCTCAACTACCTGGAAACGAGAACTAAAAAAGGCTGTAATAGAATCTGATAATTGTTTTTATTTTCAAAATGAAGCCTTAATTCGAGGCAAGCTCAAGTTTGATTTAAATCAAGATCCACCTCCAGATTTAGCTTTAGAAATTGATATTACCAGTAAATCTTTAGATCGCTTTCCCATCTATGCACGGTTAGCTGTACCTGAAATTTGGTCTTATGACTCTGGAGAAATCAAAATTTACCAGTTGCAAGGTGAGGAATATCTTGAAAGAGAAACAAGTTTAGTGTTTCCTAATCTGAATATTCAAGAAATTCCCTCACTAATTGAAAAATACCGTATGGCAGGAAGACGAGTTTTCCGACAAGCAATCAGGGAGTGGGTAAAGGGACAGATGGGTTAGGTTGATCAATTGCGTCTCTGGGATATATGGATAGGTGTAATGACCCTTATTTTTTCGGTTTCGGTGGTCTAGCTATAGCAGCAGAATTACCTCCTTGAGAGTTAGCATTTGGCTTTTGTTGAGACTGCTTATCCTTTGGTAGTGGGTTACCTACATCATTACCTTTAAGTTTAGGTTTCGGTTTTGGAGCATCAGTAGAACTACCTGAATTAGAGGGTGAAGAAGGAAGAGTATTCATTCTACGGTTATCATCTAATCCAATTACTTGAAGTGGAGTTGGTAGTACAAAACGTTCTTGGTATTCATTTATAGTTTTATCTCTAGGTTTAGGTCTACCAATATGGAACTTATTAACATCTCGCTCAATTTCCATATATCGAGTATCTTGATCAATTTTAAGAGAATTATTCCAAGTCAACATAGCTAATAGCATTTCGATTCTAGGTAAATCTAAAATGCTATCTATTTCACCTTTATTCTTTTCTTTTGGATAGTCCTCTATACTAATATTATCGAGAATATGTTTTTCAAATGGTTTTACAAAAGTTGCATAGTCTTCAGTCACAACTTTAGTTTCCTCTTTTGCCCAGTTATTACCATTAAATAGCTTACCGTAGCGAGAAGTGCGATCGCTCAAATACAAATATGGCTCAATTTTAACAGCACCCATACCTAAAGGTTTACCCATACCAAGTTTGAGACGATATTTATCACTTTGAGCAATGTCAAGTATCCACAAAATTGCGCCAAGCTCAATTTTGGTTAAATTTTCAAAATGAATGTTAAATTCAAACGTTACTTTTCTATTAATTGGTTTAATTTTAGTTATTTGATTTCCTGAAGCATTATTCCCTTCAGGATGCTCAATATCAGGGTTTATTCCTTTATGCCAATAAAGTTTATGCCCACGAATGACTGTTTCTAATTTTGGTTCATTGGCATAGTGTTTCAGTTTTGATTGGTCAGCTTTTGTATCATCTGGCTGAACTAAATAATGTTGAAAGCAAGTTGGTTTTGGTTCACTAAGAATTTGAGGAATTAGTGTATCATCAGGATTGCCTTTATACCAGATGCCATTTTTATCAAACTTATATTTAGCATCGGTGATATACACTCTACTTCCACGTTGACGCACATTTTGAGGTAAATTTTTATCTTTTTTAACCCAACCAAAGATTGCATCAGCTAAGTCAATAATGGAAGAATTATTTTGATTATTCACATTTGATGGAATAAAATCTACAACAGTAGCTGCCTGTCCATTACCTTCGGGAGAGTAGGGAATGCGGAAATTAGGACTTTGACCGAAAAACCCTACTTTATTACCAGTTTCAGGAGGGTAGTAAAATACAACAGAGCAATTTTCATTCAACATTCCCCAATTTTTATCAAATGGTGGTAGTTTTTGAAAATCAGTAAGTGCATTACGATAATGTTCTATAGCTTTATCATCTATTCTCAATTTGGGAGAAGTAGCATTTTTTTCAAAAACAATACAATGATTTCGGCGTGGTGAAGACTCACTACCTTGCTTCATATTTCCACTTGTCACTAATACTCCCTTTGCTTTATAAATATTTGCTAAATCAACGTTCAAAGCAAATAAACGTTTAGCTCTATCACTTATATCTCTATCTACAGTTTCATAGCTTATAGAAATATACTGAGGATAATATTCATCATCATTAAATTTTTTAATATTGCTTAAATTAATTTCCTTCTCTCTAACCCAAGCAAATGTTTCTTTTTCAAAAATTTTGGCTGGCTGAATATACCATCCTTCATTATCTTTGCTCAGATATCCAGCCTCAATATTTCTAGAAACAACATATTGTTTGTATTCTTTTCCCGAAGAATCTTTGTTAGGATTTGCCGCTACTGCACGAAAAAATAAACGTTGATTATCGGATACTCGCTCAATTTTACTAAAGCTAACAATTTCAACTAAATTCCGCAGCATTCCCCGCAAGCTACTACCAGGAATAACAGGTTTTGTATATTTTTCTAAAGGATTGGTGTAAAAGAAATCTGGCAAATCTTTTGTTTCCACGCAACATTCAAATTCTTCCTTTGTTAATCCACATCTAATATATAGCGGTGATTCAGTAGTTAAAGTACATTCAATTCTGCCAGTGTAACGTTTTTCGTTTTGCAAGTAATAGCGATTTTCTTGTGGTAGAGATTCTGGTGATATTTGAACTACTTTTTCAGGTAATTCTACAAAATTATAGGGAGCGATCGCTTTACGATTATCTGGTTCATCTGGTACTTTAGAAATGTGTCTCGGATTCATTTTTTAATCTCCTTAAAAATAGTTAAGTTAACTAAACGGCTTAAATCAATTCGAGCTACACCCGAATCGTCGTAATCAATATAGTGATGAACACTTAAACGCAAAGGACGATACAATTTCTGATTCTCATCAAATTCAATATTAGTTAAAGGCACCGCATGACATAAACCTTGCGAACCATCGGAGACTAAAGTAAAATCACCACAAATTTTATCTGCTTGTGTTCCCCAAAGAATATGATTTTCTGGGATAAGTTCTGTATCTTTTTCATCTTGAATTAAACGAGCTTTAAAACCCTCATCAGTCTGCCAAAGCATTACTTCTGACGTTTCACCAAAAGCCCGACATTGTTGTAAAGTCAAAGGACTTAATTTGGGCAAAAAATCAAAGACGCTATCTGATGTTAATAACTTACCATCTTTAAATTTTCCCCAAATTACTCCATCTTCTGCGTGAGCCAACAGAAAGTTTAATTGATATTCTTCAGCTTGTTTTTCTAACCACTCATTTATATCTAAATTTGTTGAAATATCTAAAGGCTTACATATTGGTTTATTCAAGCAGCTACCTCCTCATTTAACGCATCAACAAACTTCTCTAAATCTTCAGAATTATCTATAATTAAAAGCTCATCTTCTGAAATTTGGGTAATCTTCCAAATTTTATTTTCTGAAGCTAAAGTAATTTTTGCCTCTTTCCCCTGCAATCTTCCCCTTCCAATACCACTCGTACCACCAACAGGTAAATCTCCAGTCCATAAGTCTTTAATTAACAATAGTAATAAACCAATTTCATAAGGTTTCGGTTGACGTAACTCCAATTCTAGCTTCAACTCTGTTTTATCGCTCCTAAAAACTGGTTGCTCATTAAATAATGCACCATGTAAAGCACCACCTGTGAAACGGTCAATAGCTATGCGATTTTGTACCAAATCATTACTTTCTTTAATGACACTTTCATGAACAATCAAACGACTTGCTTTTGCTTTCTTAGTTTTATCCTTGCTGAAATCAACACCAAATATTTCATCAATAATGGTTGTATTTTTGTGGAGAGTATTAACAATTTGTTCTGCACGATGACGTAATACCCCCGCTAAACTTGTACCAGATAACACCGGTTGAAGTTCTCCATCGCGTCGAGATTTGAGGTGTACGACATCGGGTGCTTTATTACTAGACGCTTGACCAGAACGAATTAATAGGGAACTAGCGAGGGTAAATGTTGCTTCGATGGTTAGGCGATCGCATTTATCTTCTTTTTCATCCAAAAATAAATCTAAAGCCTTTTCAATTGATTTATGAATTGAATGGCTGGAGAATAAACCCAGTTTCCAATGCTCAAAATTTAACCAATCTAGTCGTTCATCAGATTTGTGTAAGTCAAATTTCCATACTTGCCATTCTTCTACGTGACAGCGACCAAAACCTCGTTGTTTTTTCATTCCAATCGAAATTTTACCACTTTCTAATCCTTGAAGAACAATTACTAACTCTCTAATTAATTGTTCCCTATTATTTTCTATTAATAATTCAAAACAAATATTAAATTCTGTTCCAGCTTCCAGCAATTCCAAGTCATATTTTTGTCCATCTTCAGCAGTTCTGGTGATGCTGTTAATTTTGACACCATCTCGCAATTCTACATGAGGGATAGTATTGCTAATGGCATCATTAATAATTAAAGGACTTTGTTCACCTTCTTCCTCACTACGTTGTCCACCAAATAATACAGATATTTTTTCTGTATTATAGCCATATTCATAATCCCGTAAATAATTCCGTAACGCTCCAGCAATAGAAGAACCCATTAGTAACGCTTTATCTTCTAAACTATCCCGTAAAATAACTAAATCAGTATCACCTTCAGCATCACCACTTCCTAAGCAAGTTGGTGTATCTAAAACTAATGTTCCTTTGACTATTATCCTTTCAGTAATATGACGCTGATTGCGATATCTTAGGCACTTATTAATCATCCTTTTTCTCCTTTGTTGCCTTTTTAGCTACTGCCATAATTAAGCGCAATGTATATTTCTCCGCAAGTTTATTTTGGATGGCAAACTTATCTGTAATACTTCGCTCTACATCTGCAATTTGGACTGTTTGTGAGTTTTCAATCCAAGACATGGGATTATGTAGCCATTCATCCAACTTTTGCTTAAGAGATTTATCTCTAATTTTTGCTCTTTCAAACTGACCACTTGCATTAGAAGGGAGATTATTCAGAAGAGATAAAACTAAATCACAGTCTCCTGTTGATAATGCTTGTCGTGCTACCATCTGTAAGCGAGATAATTGACTATTGCTGATTTGACCTTCTATTTTTAAATAACCAATTTGCTTTTGTAACGCCTGTTCCATTTTTTGATGCAATAACCTCTCTGCCATTTGTGCTGCTAAAGTTTGTGATGTTTGTAGTTTTAATACAGGCTGACTAGATGTTTTTGGAGTTTCAGGTTGTTTGGCATAAAAATGTCGTTCTTCTAGCCAGTTCACAGCAACTCTGCCAAACCCTTCAACTCTGCGCTCACCAATGCCTAAATTTTCTAATTGTTGAATTTGCTCCAAAGTTATAGAAATCTTCTCAAAGACAAATACACATCCTGCTTTTAATACTGGAACTTGAGGCAAAGGTAGCCCCCATTTACGATTAAATCCACCTACTAAATTGCCACTAGCAAAACTACGTTTTGGTTTAAGCGTTCCCAAAACTTTTTCCAGTTCCTTTGTCAACGGTGTTGGTTTTTGATGTTGTTTTGATGGCGGAATAACGGCATATTGACCCCACTCATCACGTAAAATCAAATCACTCAAAAGTGTAATTATTAAACATTCGCGGTTAATACGTTCAGTAGCGGGAATATTTATTTCATTCCAAATATCATGACAATTGACATCAGATATTTTTATATGTCCGTAACCTGCACTTTGAGAACCACCTAGCCAAATATCCACTGATTTTTGGAGTAAATTTTTCAAAAAGTCTGCGTCAACTTCATGACACAGAATGACAGCTTGAAAAACTTGTCCAGTATCTATGGCATCATAACAAAATATTTCCCCTTCTTCTTGACTAGAGCGTCCTTTTTTGCGATCGCGTCGGTTATGAATATTAATCCGCCGCTTTTCTTTATAAAATGTAACTCCACCCTCTTCTGTCCAGAAAGATTCTCCAACAGACTTTGGTGTTTCTGGCTTTTCTTCTTCATCAATACTGAAATCGTAAACTGTGATCTGAGATGAATTATCACTCAGTTGTGAATCCTTGTCTTTGAACCAAGACAGAGGTACAGGTAAAGTACGCTTTTTCTGATTTTTTTTCTGACTTAGTAAATAACCATTTAGATAGCAAGTATTATTATCAAAAAAAAGACGTTTTACTACATCATTATTCAAATCTAAATCTGATAAATGATATTCTTTCATATAGCGTCCAATTATTGCACCCCGAATCATACTACCAGGAATATAATTGTAGGAAACATCACTATTTGGATCGCCTTGGAATGAAGTAGCAAGTAGTGGTTGTTGAGTGTGCAATGAAAAAGTTATTGTTTTCATGCGCTTTTCTCCTGAATTTTTCCAAATAGGCTTATATAGCTTGGTGTAATTTCTACCCCGGAATCATCATGCAGAGTACATCGTACATATCCACGACCTCGATTACGTCCGCTTCCTATACGTCGTAATGCTAATGTACCCACTGCTAAAACTGACAGTATTTCCTGACTGGGTTGGGTTTCAAATAATAAATCGGCTTTAAATTCAAGTTCACGAATTGCCACACGGAAAGAGCGTAAACTTCCCTTATCGGCTATGCCAGTTTCAGAATTAATTGCAGTTTGACGACGAATTGTTGTAAGTGAATCTAGAACTTCTGTTTTGGTAAGTGTTTTCTTATTAATTTGGAAAGCAACTGCTTCTCGTAAGTCGTCAGGTAAACAAGCATCTCCTACGTGCATCGATGCTATTGTCCCCTGAACACTACCTGGTGTACCAAAAAGAATGCAGGCAAAATTTTCCCATTCAGAACGAATTTCCGGTGGTAAAACAGCAATTAAGTTATCGCATTCTTCACTCAACAAACCTTTTAAGGTGCGTCCACGTAAATAGGGAAATCCACTAGAATCATGTTCTACTTCTTGATCAATTAAACCAGCTACACCATCGCCTCTACCGAAGGTTGTATCACTTAAAAGTTTTATTTTTAGTTGATAAATAGTCACTTAATCCTCCAATTGAAGATAAAATTCCATCGCTTCAATAGCATCAAAATATCCACAACGGTTGTTGAGCCACCCCTTTCTTGCCAATTGTTCACTTCGACCACTGGATTCTGGAAAAGAAGGCAGTTGTGATAATTTATAAGCTGATAAAAACTCTTTAGTCGCATTCTCATCCGCTTTACGTAAAACTTCTCGTAAGGCCATTACTTTGTTGTGGCGTTCTTTCCAATTCTCTCCTTCTTTAAATTCTTTAACAACTTGCGTAAAACCTTCCCAAGTTCGCCACTCACTACTATGCTTTTCCAATCGCAGAGGACGCATTGCTAAATTCCAAGTATCTTTCTTGTCAACACTCACTTGATATTCAAGTTTGCGAATTTCAGAAATTGAACCGAATAAACCACTTGCTGCTAAATGCCAATCAATTGCTGAAAATCCATCTGGCTCAAATTCTTTATTTTCTTTAACTAAATTCTTAGCTTCTTTGCATAATTCCTCACTAATTTTATAAGCTCTTGCGAAAGAATAGTGAGTTTTAACAACACAAATACCTGCACAGGCTGTTAACTTTTTACAATCTGCAACACGCTGTTTCTCAAATTCTCGAAGAAATAAAGCTGCTAATTCTATTCCTAATCTCCCTTCACAAATAAAAGTGATATCATCACCGCCATAAACTAAAGGACGGAAAGGGAGATAGTATTTAGCTTTGAGTTGAAATTCTCCTAGTTTACCAACAACTTTTCCTTCTTGTATTGACTTTACAATTACCTGCACAACAGCTTTAAGTGCATTTTTACCTGCCTCTTCAACACTTGTAGAAAAATCACGCATCCTTTGAATGTAATCTCTATTATTTTCTGCGTCTTCACCATATTTTTGAAAACGTTTACCCATACCGTTACCATCAGCATGAACAATTGCTGCATAACTAGATTCCCTTTCAGAACGTCCTAAATGATCTGTCCGGTAGGGAAACTGAAAAATATTTTGGTCAAATACTTCAGCAAACATTTTTTGCAGTTTTTTATTTGCTCTATCAACAGCTTTTAATTTTTGCTTACTTTCTCTGGAAATAAGGTAGCTGTCTGCTTCATCATCTTGAATATATCTATCAATGGCAGGTAATTGAGTTGAATTACAAACTGCTGTGACACCTAAACCCAGTAAAGGAACAGAAGGAAGTCGCTCCTGTTTTCGGCGATCAATTTCTCCTTCCATCAAATTTTTAATTACTTGATAGAGATTATCTCCATTCCAATCAAAGTCAGCATGAGCAACTACTAGATTAATTCCCGGTGCTTTTTCTAAAACTTGCTTGCTCAATATTCTAGTGAAATTTATAGCAATCTCTCTTGATTTAAATACTATTAATGTGTTTCCGCCAGATGCATAAACTATTTCAGCATTAAGTCCACTTGTTTCAATTGGTTCTTTTTGTTGATTTTTTGGAACACCTAATTTATCTAAAGTTTCTTCTACCCAATCACCTGTTGCTTCAGAAACTAAGTGAGATGCTCCAATATTTTCGCGGAGACGGTTGCTGCTGAAAATATAACCCTGAATTCCTGATGTATCTATTACAGTTATGGCAAATTTTCTCATTTCGCATCCTCATCATTTTGGTCAATCCAATTAGCAATTTCTTCAGATAAATTTGTTAGATGTTCTCGTCCAAATACAGCAATTTTTTTATCATTTGTAGAAGACAAAATTTCAGCTTTGAGAGTATCTGGTTCGTTAAAGCAACAAATTAAAGCTACTCTTGCTTCATCTCCTCCCATTTGTCTTGCTCGAAGGTATGCCTCAAAAAGCTTACTTTTACATAAGTCTCTTTTGCTCGTTGTCGAACAAGAAATCGCAAAAAGCTGATATCCCCGTGTAAAGGCAACATCGAACTCAAACCCATCTCTAGTCCCCTTAATAGGAATTTCAAAATTTAGTCCGTAGTCTTTTATCTGCTTATCAGCAATATTTTTTACTTGTTCTAACACATAATGCTCTAGCCATAAACCATCAAGCCACTTGCAAAAATGTTTAATTTCTTTGAAAGATCCCGTCTTTTCAACTTGTTGCAAAGAAAGTTTATTATCAGGTGTAACAAAATTTTCTTCTTTAAAGGCTGAAGTGATTTCTTGTGGTAGTTTCTCCAGAAGTGTTGATACATCTAGCAAAGAAGTCTTGCTTTTCCACTCTCCTCCACCATTTGATTTATTCTTATACGTTTGCTCACGAAAAACGTTGTAGAACCAATCAAACCACTGCTTTGCTTTAATCTCTTCCTTAAAAATATTTGCAAGTTCTGTTGCTAATTTTGGTAGTTGCGCCTGTTGTGTTGGTTTTTGTTTTAACTCCAACCCATGTAGCTGGAAAAGATTTACCAGTTTTACTTCTAACAATTCAGGTGTTACTTTAATACGAATACGCTCTCCATCTTCCCTATCTATGCACATCTCTAACCTACGTGCATCAAGATAGCTAAATACAGTATCAGCGTAAGATTGACTGAATACTGCTCTATAAGCGTGTACCGCCATTGCTTTTGTACCGCCTGTATAATTCAACCCGATTTTTCCATTTTTTAAACTTTGAATCTTGCGGCGAATTTCATCTTGAATGTGATAAGAGTCAGACTCATATTTACCAAGTGAGATTAGCTGTGCTGGCTGTAAGCCTATTGATTGGTTATCAAGGATATTTTTTAGCCGTTTAGCCTGAGTTTCTGTACCAGTTGTATGTATTAGGTATGGAGTACCACCTTTTTTTAGTAATAAATTTGCTGTGACGTAGTTAGGTAAAGGATTTTCACCGATAAGCAGAAATAGATAGTCAACTTTGTAATTATTAAACTCGAATGTAGTCATGCAAATTGACCTCATGCTTTTAATTTATTTGTGTCTCAGTAATTAAGCAGTTAATAAGCGATCGCTCCCTCACCTTCCACACAACCCCACCAACAAACGTGCTAAAGCTTGAACCATCGGACGAGATGAAACATCCTCTCCTCGTACAAGGTAATGAACGCTACCAGTTAATAAAGGAGATTGGGTAACAATCTCATCTTTGTTACCGTGATAATCACTTTGAAGATTGGCAATGATCTGTATATTCAAATCCCGACAAAACTCTTCCCAAAGCGGAACTTCTTCCTTGCCGCGATCGCCAGCCAAAATCACCGCATGAGTTGCTTCTCGTACAATCACCCGATTTTCATCAGTAATTCTCCCCCCAACATCAATGATATTCAGGGGTGTATTGGCACTCCGTACCCAACCAGCCGCCTTTTGTGCAAACTCTGGGGTGAACTTGGCTTTATACTCATCTTTGAGTTTTCTGGCTAAATCTGGATCTCGTCGTGCAGCGTCAGAAAACCAAGCACCTTCCCCATCTGGACAAGCAGTAATTACATAAGGATAGGGTGCGCCTTCAATCAGAGAGATTGCTTGCTTTAAACCTTCGCGCAAACAGGACTTACCAGACTGTGGAGGGCCACAAAGGACTACTTTAAGAATTGGTTTAGTCTTGTGCGGTTCGTCCGTTTCAATAAGTTCGCCGATTTTGTATGCCGGAGTTTGGGAAACTGCCGTAATGAAAGTTTTATATCCTGGTCTACCAATCTTGGGGTCAAAAACAGCGATCGCACCATAAAGCTGAGATATCTTATGTGCTATTAGATAACTAACGGCTACAGATGCTGGACCATCAATCTTTAGTAGTTTTCCTCCAGAAAGTTTACCTGATGCCACCATTTCATCTAAGCGTGTTGCTGCATCCCGTATGACTTGATCGCCATTAGCAGGTTTACCAAACTTGACTTTTAGAACGTCGCCTTCCAGACTTATGTGATACGTTGTCATACAATTTGTTACTACATTTACCTCCCTGTCAGTCAAATATCAATCAATTAAGTCTCCTAGCTTATACGATGGATTGTGTGTGATACAAATGACATATTTACCTAACTTCGGATCGTAAAAAGCAACTGCTCCGTAAATATGAGCAAGCTTATGTGCTAAAACGAACGCTACAGGAATAGAAATAGGCCCATTAATTTTGAGTAATGACCCTCCTGTAAGTTCTCCTGATGTTGCCATTTCCTCCAATCGGGCTGCTGCATCACGCACAATCTGGTCATTTTGAGCAGGTTGTGACTTGAAGAAGATTTTTGACAGGTTGTCCAGCTTTACCTTCCAAAAGTGGATGTCCAAGTTTACGTTCCAAAAACATCTAAAAAATAGCATACAGAAAAACTAAACTGCTCAAACTCTATACCTGTATGTAAAATAAAGGTTTTGGTAATAGTGATGCCGATGGCAGCAAGCGATCGCAAAGCTTGCAAGAAATCCCACGAGTTAGGGGGATAAGTTGGACTGTGAGTAGTATTAAAGTGGATTTGTGTCCAATTCCTTCTTCCATTTTTGTTATTATGTCCATTTTCTTTTTCCAAAAAAAGCGATCGCTTGATTAATGCCTTAACGAAGTTATAAGTATTTCAGCTTACACTTGTCCAACTTCTCATTCCAAAATCTGTCCAAAATCTTCTTCAAGTCACACAGGTTCACCGAACTTAACACTTAGAATTCCGTCTTTTAGCTCAATTTTGTAAGTACTCATTACCTTTAAGCTTTATTTGATGGGTACATCATACACGCACTTGGAATAAGTGTCTTCCAAGACGCTGTATCTTAAAGAAAGTTATATTTATCGAGATTCGGCTGGTGTCTGAATTAGTTTTTCAAGATATTCCCCAAGTAGAACTATTGCAGTGTTTAGGACGCGGATATCTCAAGCAAAATTTGCTGCGGGCAATTCGGTTGTGGGTGTGGCTACGATCGCTCTATGGTGATAATCGTCTAGTTTTAGATGATTCTTTCTCTTACGCAAACTGGCGCGATGCATTTTTTAGTCCCACACATCCTAAAGGAGAAAAAATTCCCGTCGTACATGACTCTGATTGCCCCTGTACCAAAACCACATCTCAATGGTTGTTTAATGAAAAAACCAGAATAGTTGCTAGCCAGTGGCAGAAATCAATACTTGCTTACACTGGTATCGATGCATCGGCTTTAGACAAACTGTTACAGCAGCGTTTGTTTGGCGTAACTCGGCGTTCCTTGCAAGCTGATTTGGAAATTCTCGCTCAACTGGGTTGGCTTGTATACAAATATCAGAAATATTACCGAGTGTGCGAGTTTCCACCACGTCCCATAACTGCTAAATATGACATTAGCACCACCAAAATCAGTGCTTATGAATTGAACTTCATGCATGAAGATTTAGCAGCGATCGCAGAATATCATTCTCAAAAAATCAATGGTGTTCAACGCTTTTTTTTGAAGCTCGATTATGTAATTCCCCATAGTACCCTAGATGCGGTTGAGGATTTGGAATGCGAGTTAAGACAACTTTGGGCTAAAACTCCAGTTCCACCTGTGAAACTAACTTATGGTAGTGCCAAACTTGGGGATAAAGTTGATTGTATCGTTTATCCCGTATGCATCTACTACGTACAGAGGGCAGTTTATCTGTGTGCCTATGGACAAAGCCCGGAAAAAGATACTAACTGGTATAATTTTCGCCTTGACCATATTCAAAGTATGACTTCTTTAGAGTGGACAAACCCCAAACTACCTTCAAATCTACTACAGCACTATCGAAAGACATCTTTACCTACTCCAGATTATATTGCTTTAGAAATGTCTAAAGCTTGGGGATTTGATTTCTATTTGCCTTCGCAATTGATGTTACTGCGATTTGACCGCCAGTTCTGCGATCGCTACGTTAAAGGTACTGAACGCCACGACACTTTTGAAGAAATTACTTATCAGCAAGTGCAACGTTTGATTCAACGTGAAATTAAACAACCTCAACAGCAAGATTTATTAAAAGTCCTTGCCAAGCGTTCGGAAACAGACGCTTACTATCAAGCACGTATCCGATATCAAGATAACGAACACAGAGATAACAATCTAGTCATGCGTTTACGAGCATGGCTTCCAAAAGTTGAAGTTTTAACACCTTGGGATTTACGGCAAAGCTTTGCTGCTGATGCCGCTACTCAATTTATGCTTTATCACAATTGACGCAACTATGAATTCATTAAAACTGACTGAACGATTTGAATCCGCTTTAGTCTACGCAACTCGTCTTCATGCTAATCAAACACGCAAAATTAGCGGCGTTCCTTACATTTCACATTTGTTAAGTGTAACGGCTTTAGTTTTAGAAGCTGGAGGTACCCAAGAAGAAGCGATCGCTGCTCTTTTGCATGATGCAGTAGAAGATCAAGGTGGCAAACCCATTCGTGACGACATCCGTCAACTCTTTGGTGAAACAGTTTTGGCTATTATCGATGGCTGTACTGAGTGGGATACACCTCCTAAACCTCCCTGGCAAGAACGTAAGCAGCATTACCTCAATAATCTCCGTTCTGCTTCACCTTCTGTACGCTTGGTTTCTCTGGCTGACAAACTGCATAATTCCAGATCGCTTTTAGCTGATTGGCAACAATATGGAGATGTCATCTGGACTAATTTTAGTGCCGGTCGAGAAAAAACTTTGTGGTTCTACCAATCATTGGTTCTAGTTTACCACCACACAGGCTCTGATTGGATGACACTGGAAATCGAAAGAGTTGTTAGCCAATTGTGCCAGGAAAATCCTGCTTAATCTTTAAATTTTTAATCCTCTTGCGGGGTAATTAGCTTTGGAAACGCAAACCCGCTTCTACGTTGCTGCCTGGATTGCAGGTTTCACTCCAAAAAATACAAGACTAGGAATTGAGCTAGAAGCGGTTTCAGTCCCCGTGAGGGGATTTGGTTAGTGGAAACTCGGTAGGCGATCGCTCACTTCAGGACATATTCATTGGTTTCAGTCCCCGTGAGGGGATTTGGTTAGTGGAAACACCATAGCCTAATCGATTCATCGTAGCAGCAGCCAGTTTCAGTCCCCGTGAGGGGATTTGGTTAGTGGAAACTGTAATTGGTTAGCCTTTGGTTCCCATCCATCAATGTTTCAGTCCCCGTGAGGGGATTTGGTTAGTGGAAACCTGAAGCGGGTATTAATTTCAGTATTCAAAATAATACTGGTTTCAGTCCCCGTGAGGGGATTTGGTTAGTGGAAACGTCTCTGAAGTATTCTCTGTATATATAGATTGAATGTGTTTCAGTCCCCGTGAGGGGATTTGGTTAGTGGAAACCCAACGCGGCAACGAACTAGAGAAAATCTACAATTGTTTCAGTCCCCGTGAGGGGATTTGGTTAGTGGAAACCCTACTACTTCAATCGGCTCATTTTCATATTTGGCAGTTTCAGTCCCCGTGAGGGGATTTGGTTAGTGGAAACCTTGGGTCTAGTGGTATGCGTTCGGTGTCTAAAACAAAGTTTCAGTCCCCGTGAGGGGATTTGGTTAGTGGAAACATTAGATAGAGTGTCGGGGGCTAGATTTGCTATCAGGTTTCAGTCCCCGTGAGGGGATTTGGTTAGTGGAAACCTTCCAGGGGTGCGGTTTATTCGCGCTTCTTCTACGTTTCAGTCCCCGTGAGGGGATTTGGTTAGTGGAAACCCAATCGGAGCTATTCGCTCTACTGGTAGCTTGCTTGGTTTCAGTCCCCGTGAGGGGATTTGGTTAGTGGAAACTAAAGCTAGCCCCCAATTCCACGCATGACGTGCTAGTTTCAGTCCCCGTGAGGGGATTTGGTTAGTGGAAACTTAAAAAATGACGATGGGACACTGAAAACTCAGCCAGGTTTCAGTCCCCGTGAGGGGATTTGGTTAGTGGAAACTGCTCGGTGCTGAAACTGTTACAGAGCAAGCTTCCTGGGAAGCTTTTTGGCGAACCTCAAAAATAGGTCGATTTCAGCCGCTCTTATTGCGACTAATTTTCAACTTCCCTTAGCACTGAAACTGTGAAACTATTTACTTGTCAAGGTTCTGGCGATTTTGGCAGATCCCCAGGGTTTTTGACCCCGCTTCGACTTGCCAAACATCAAGGTGATTACCTAATCATAAGACGTGTATCTATTATTGTCGAGGTGTTTCTAGAATTCAATCTGTAACACCGTACTCTTGCTCAATCACACTCAACAACTTCTCCTCCACCTCCGTCAAATACGGACGCTTCAACTCCCCCAGATACTTCAGCACAGCACGGGCTGCTTCTTCTAATTTCTCGTTTTCCCGTAACCTACTGATGCGATCGCTAATCTGCTGCATCTGCTGACATTCGGACTCCAAGTAATTCAGTGACTTTAGGTGGTCAATTCTGAGAGTGTACTCCCCATACCACGTTGTGACTGTGCAACTGAATTCGCCTACATGGTTGACTATCCCCCAGCATCCGCCTTTACCCCTGAGTTCTGGGTTGTCTTTAACTACGATTTGGCACACTTCGCCGATTTGGTAGGTATTGGGTACTTTCGTCCTTTCCATGATGCGCTGCACAACATCTTTGACGATTCTACCAGTTGGCACTTTCCCGCCAGCAAGTTCGACTGCTCTTAGCCACACTTCTTGCTGTTCCTGGGGTTCAAGTTTCGTCATCGGTCGAACTTGGCGCTCATTAGTGGGTAAAACTTGATCCAATGGATCACATTTTTCAAGCAAATTATCAAAAACGACTGCTGCATCCATTAAAAGATAGGGTTGTCGGCGACTGTAGCCAAATCTCTCTTTACAGTATTCTTCAAAGGTCTTATGTGTGGAACGGTACAGCCGGCGATCGCGCAATTCCATAAGCGCCTTTCCCGCCTCAAAGACTGCTCTTTCCACACGGCGCTCTAGATGTAGGCGATCGCTCTGTTCTTCCTCTGTCAACTCTGGAATTTCAACAGCACTAACGGTAATTGTTGCTGAACCTGGGTTTTCTTGAAGGGAGATATCCTTATTTGCAAAGTTAGCGGGTGGTTTGGAATCACTCTCTGCGGCAGAAGTGGCTTTGTTGCGGTTCGAGGATGGTTTAGCCATTATTCCACCCCTAGCTGAACAGTACTTGAACGAATATCGAGTTGTGCCATGATGGAGGTGTAATTAAATTGATATTAATTCCCCAAACCTTTTACTGAGGTTGGGGTTTTTCCTTAACTTGTTTAATATATATTTGCATCTGCGGTAATCATCCTTGTTGCTTTGTCGGCTTTGGCATTGTCTCTACATTCCCGTGTATAAAATGTCCATGACAACAAGGAAAGCGGCATGAGCTTACCTGCCGTTTTGAAAACCCCAAGGTGTACTTGTGGAGCTATAGCCATTGCCAGTACAGCATTTTGACACGCCAGCAGTTGCTTCACTTCGTTAACTGAACTGTGTTGCAGTTTATGTATGGCTTCGTGCAGTTCGTTGTGGGCATTAGCGACACCGTTTATCGCTGTCTGTAAAGTTTGTGGGTTCATATTCTCCCAGCTTTGATGAAACTTTAAACTCGTAGTAGTCACCAAGCTATTTTACGTCAACTGGGAGATTACAATGTGAGTAAGAATGATAAAAGCAAACTGATGATTTCTCTCGATTCCGTTGACAGACTAAAATGGAGTTCTGAACTGGGAAAACGTTTACAATCTTTACGTGGTGACATTCCCATGCGAACCCTTGCCGACAAAGTTAACAATAATGGAGTAACTTGCACTTACCAGTATATTCATAAGCTGGAGGTAGGCAAAGCTGAAGCCGTCTCAACTGATTTAATCGTGGCTATTTGCAATGCTCTTGATGCCGATTTTAAGCAGCTCTTTCCGGCTGTATACATTGACCCATCTGAACTTTTGGCTATTTTGCAAAAAAATGTCGCCTAACAGTTGATTTGTCTACTCGGAGTTGATAGAATAGGAATAACAAAAGACGACCGCCCCCGTCTGGACAACGAAGCGATCGCCCTTTGCAAAAACCTAACCCCTGTCGAGGCAGGAATATCAATTATGACCCATCCAACCTACACACAGCAAGCCCTCTGCCGCTACACCCTCCCCCGTCTCAAAAGAATCGCTGCCGAATTAGGCGTTACACCCACTCTTGACAAAAGAGCGACTGAAACCTGGGTAAACGCAATTATCACCCACCAATCCACCAAGCTTCAGAAAGTTGACAACCAAGCCGCAGCCCAAGCCGAACTCGACTACTTCATCGCCGACCAAGCCCAAGCCGTAGCTCCCAAACCACTGACAACCGTAGAAATCACCTTTTATGATCACGAGATATACGCTGATAACAAATTGATCGCCAGCATCACCCATGACCACACGGACTTCGTAACACAGCGTTGGGTGGTGATGGTCAACGGTACAGAAGAACACCGTGCTGATACCTGGGCTAAATGCTACCGCTACATCCAATGGCATTACCAAGACAGCACACTCCCAGTACAAAAGCAATTATCAGAAGCGAATGACACCAGTGGTAACGAAATCATGGTGCAGATTTTCAACGAGTGCGAGAAGTACGGGTTTGAAATTTTCGACGATGGCATTTACAGCAGCGACGTAAAACTAGGCGAAGTTGGCTTTACTGGTGCTTGGTGGGTGATACGTACTGGAGAGTGTCAGCAACTACCGTCTGATTCGGCGTTGGAAGCCGTGCGGTGGCTGTCGATGATAGACGTGTCTACTGATGGGAAATCCATTTTTGATGAATATTTTTTAGAGCAGCCGTTAGAACAGCTAATCGGTGATAAATTGCAACGGCTGCTGGAGAAAGCGGAGTTAGTGACGGCATAAGTACTCTCATTCTGGGCGATGTTTGACAACTGCGTTGGCGTAGCACGTCGTAGACATCGCCTTTAAACCCATCTGAAACTATCACTCATCACATCTATGCAACCAACAATTTCGATACCCCAAGATTGGGCATACCCTCGCTTTGCTTTGAATCAGCGCACAAAACAAGGCATCATTCTAGGACTTCAATACTATCAGAATGGTACTGAATTAGCTGAACAATTCGGTGGTGGCTGGCGCTATGCTCTGATGCCTAAGAAAAATTCTGATGAATTGTTCCACTTTCAGGAGTCTCAAATTCAACCCCTAACACCAGAAGAATTATTCCACCAAATCACTGCTGAAATTGACTTTTACCAACAGCAGATAAATATTCTCAATCGGCAGTTAACCGCATTAACCGGAGGTTTCACAAATGCCTAAAACGGTTGACAAAAGCTTTGACCGTAGAGCCAACCATTTGCTGCATTCGATTCGGCTTGGTGGTGGTTGTGTTCCATTGCATCGGCTTCAGTTTCAATTCTCTGATTCAGTCATTCAAACACTGCTGGATAAAGAACTGGTGCAAGTGCAGAACACTGGACGCGGCTTTTTGTTGGAGATTGCTGAGGATTTTTAAGTTATTAACTTTAGAGGAGAAAATCATGAAGCTTTATGCGAAGACCATTGCACAAACTTTACCCGATTGGGCAACCGTTGTTACAAAAAGCGCGGATTTATTTGAGATTGAAATTAACGATGAACACCCTAACTTTCAATCGCTACTTGAAGAATTGGCAACGGAGATTGAGCCAGGGATCATGGGAGTAAAAGCTGAGGATTTATGTTCACGGCTGGGTATTGAAATGTCTAACCCCAAACTTCACCAATTAGTTGAACAAGCTCAAACCTTAATATCCATTATTGCTACGCACCCAGACTACAAACAACTACTGAATGAGGCATATCAACCTGATTTAAACATTGCCGATGCTCAAACTGCGCTGATTTACCTGCAATGGGAGCTAGACCGGAATCGAGAACCTTCTGTTTAGTAGAAAAGCGATTGCTTGAATATCAGCTTTTCTTCAAGCAATCGTAAAGCACTGAAAGTTTACGCTACAAACCACTAATTATCACACATCCCAACAAAATATGATTACTGAAATCAAACTAGGTTTATGCAACCCTCCTGACCCCATCTATTTATATGTCAATCAGGGGGAAGTAGACGGGGAATCTTACGTCTGGTACAAGTTCAATATCAGCCAGGATAAGAAAATCCCTGTTACCCAAAGAGCATTAACTGGATATTTGTCTGAACTCCGCGTAACGACTAAAGAATTTAAAGGCAAAGACAATTTTAAGCTGGATATTGTTGTCAGTGCGGATGAACTTTATGTTGTCAGGACTGGTGTTGAAACCAATTTCGCCAAAAGCTTTCTTCTCGCTGCCTCATTAATCCAAGATTTTTCTAAACCACTGATTATCGTTGCGAATGCTGGTGACGAGAATACAGTTTTCTGCAATCTTTACGATGCCGCAACCAAAACCAAGATTTACAGGGAGTGGAGTAGAGATTTGAATTGGGCAACTATCATTCGTGACATCCAATCTTTATTGGGTGCAACTTCAAACTCGATTCCCGAACCCCCACTGACTCCACCAAAACTTAGTGTAGTTCCTCAACCAGTACACCCTCAAGACTTGCGAGTTAAAAATATTCGCACCTTGCTTGACTATCCACTTGATTTAGTCAAAGAGTGGTTGCAATTTCAAGATGTTGATCGCCCAAGTTTACTTGATATTCACCAGATTAATGAACTAATCAAAACCATGTGTTTGGCTTGGGCAGCAGACAAGTGTGAATATCCTAATCATGCCGAATCTTCGTATCAAAACCAAGTTGTTGATGCTGCTGCTAACGGTGCGGATGAGTTAACGGCAATTAACGCATGGATGCAACAGTTGCAAGCTTCAAAAGCCGGAGCAGTGTAAATCAGAAGTCAGAGTTCAGAAAAAGTTTTATTTCTGAATCCTGAATTAATCAGATAGGAATAACAACCATGAAAGTCATTGTCACAGTAGTTGAAAAATCACAAGTGAAGTACACATCGATATCCCTGATGGGCTGAATCAATACGCAATCAGACAGCACATCGTAGACCGCTACAACACTGGAGAAATGTCCACAGATATGAACATCTTTCAAGTTGACTTTGAATCTATTACCGCTCGGATTGTACAAGGACAGGCAGACACCAATTCTATCTCTTCAGAGAAGGAGGTAATCAGATGAGTATCAAATGGACTGATGAAGAACTCGCAATTATTGAAGAAAAAGCTGAAGTCTATACAGTCAAACAAATAGCCTCAAGCTTAAAAAGACGAGGATTTTATCGCACACCAGTTGCAATTTATCTGAAGTTAAATAGCTTAGGTTATTCAGCCCGTCCCACTCTTGATAATTATAGCTGCCAGGAAATCGCTCAAGTTCTCCAATTGAATTTCTCAACTGTTACAAGATGGGTAAAACGAGGATGGCTCAAAGCTACAAAACGTTCTGCCAGACATTACCAAATTCGGAAATGGCATCTCAAACAGTTTTTTGACAATCCACCACAATCAATTAAAAAACGCATTGCTGCTCTCGATACCGAAGCCATTAATTACTTATTAGGGAGATGAGCATGATTGACCACATTAACGCGCTGCAAACGATTTGGTATCTCTCTCCTCCTTGGGGTAAAACAATTCCACCCGTTGAGGTCAATTTGCTAGAGAGAGTTTTCCTGCGAACCACGAGAACATTCGGCTACTGCTGCGGTATGCAATGGAAACACGAATGCTGGATTTATTCAATTGATTGCCGTAATGAAATACTCCACGCTACACAAAACCAAATCATCGGGACTGGAGAGTTAGAAGTCATCACTGTGCAAAAGCCTGCTTTCGTTCTGGGCGAAAGAGTGATGCTTTGTTCTCACGATCAAGGAACAAAGCAACGGCTGATTTTGGGGGTTGCGCTGGTGCATAATTCTTGGTTTTACATTGTTGAATTGGTATCGCCAATGTTAACTCAATCACGAACTATATCTAATCGTTTCTCACTGGTCGGTGAAAAAAGTTTGGTGCGGGTAAATGTTTAATTCTTTTTCATCACACAACTAAAAATTATGTCGCGTCTTAAAATCGCCGAAATCATCGAACAGATATCTATAGAGATTCAGATCCACCCACAGTAAGGGGCAAATAGCGTAGTCAGTTCACCTATCAAAAACTCAGAGGAAGTATGGATGCAATTATAAAGCGTGAAAATCAGTCCAGCCTCTTTGACCAAATCAAGCAGGTTGATACAGATGGCAATGAGTATTGGTTAGCTCGTGAATTAATGCCCATATTGGGATATCAGCAATGGCGACAATTTGAGGATGCCATCTCTAGAGCGATCGCAGCTTGCTCAAACATAGAG
>NZ_JBGTFY010000322.1:0-34852 GCF_041747015.1 Nostoc sp. | reverse complement strand
ATTTTTCTTGTTTCCCCCCTTGTAAAGGGGAGGGAACCGTATTTTTCTTGTTTCCCCCCTTGTAAAGGGGAGGGAACCGGATTTTTCTTGTTTCCCCCCTTTACACCGGATTTTTCTTGTTTCCCCCCTTTACAAGGGGGGACTAAGGGGGGTAACAACGCAATTAAAATCACAGTCAAACACTTTTCAAACATCCTCTTACACTCCGAACCTTTTACCAAATTCGTTGGATGTTGAGTACAAAACTAAGTAAAACATTTTCCCCGGAAATAGTTTGAGGAAATGTTAAAACTTCCACATCTTGTCCTGGACGATAAATTTCCACTTCCTGTTTACCCTCCCGTAGGTGGCATTATAATCAACTCTCCTTGGGCATTGCGTTCTAATTTTAAATCGGGGTTTTCTTCACACAATTGATAAAACTGCTCTCTGGTCAGTTTAATTACAGAATTCAGGTTTAATGTAAGTGCTGTCATAGGAGTATCTCCGGTTTTTGTTCGCTGACTGGGCTACAAACCTATATCCATTTTGTTCTACACCACATATTTCAACCTCTTGTTCTGGACTCATTAGTATTTACCCAATACGGTTCGGATAAGATACCCCCGCCTACGGCGACCCTCCTTAATAAGGGGGTGAAAGAGAGATATTAGCTCCCTTTTTAAGGCTACCGTGTACACACAAGTCGGAAAAACTTCATCCACCAAAGATTTACGGTGGTTACGCTGGCGTGATAAAGCTAAAACGCATTTGTTATTTCGGGGTACTCATTTGTTATTTCAGAGTACTCATTTGTTATTTCAGAGTACTCATTTGTTATTTCGGAGTACTCATTTGTTATTTCGGAGTACTCATTTGTTATTTCGGAGTACTCATTTGTTATTTCGGCGAACGCATTTGTTATTTCGGCGAACGCATTTGTTATTTCGGCGAACGCATTTGTTATTTCGGGGTACTCATTTGTTATTTCGGCGTGTCCATAACGCACCCTACGAAACTACTAAAACAGTTGAAACCTATACGGGTCATACTTGTGTGTCCACAGTAGCTTTTTAAGGGGGGGGTTGGGGGGATCTTCGAGTGATAAACAAGCTAACCGAACCGTATTGAGTATTTACCGATTATTGTGATTGGGTATTTTTATTTTAGAATGACATTTAAACTTAATCCTACTGCTAAACAAGAAGATCCCCGACTTCTTTATAAAATCGGGGATCTGAACCTTTGTTAGAGGTGATTTATGTACCTGCTCATCATCTTTATTGCCTACCAGGAACCTTCAACCCCCGACGCTCAAGGATTTGCCGCACATCTGGACTAGGAGTGTAGTTATAGCCATAGGAGGAGTTTTCAGAGTCATCCATAATCTGAGGTGTGAGCAATACAATTACCTCATTGCGCTGATTATTTCTGTTTGTACTTCTAAACAGCGCACCAATCAGCGGAAGATCACCCAAAATAGGAATCTTGGAGATAGTTGTCCGGTCTTGGTCTTGAATGATGCCACTCAGGATTAATGTTTGACCATCCCGTAAGCGAATCAAGCCAGAAGTAAGAGAGCGCTGAGACACTAAAGTAATACTTCCATTTCCTGTATCTGTTGTGCCTGAAGGAGCGCTGACAGTAGGAGCAACCGATAGAGAAACGAAACCATTATCATCAATACGCTCAATTCTCACATTCAAGGTTAAGCCAACGTTTTGCTTCTGAATCGTTCTTTCTGTCCTAGAACCACCAGAATTATCTGTTGTTTGGAGAGTTATATTTCCCACTACTTCTTGAGTCAGGTTGATAAGAGCCTGCTGACCTTCTTGCACAATCAAGGTTGGGTCGGTCAAAATCTTGGCATTACCATTTGTCACTTGAGCCTGCAAGCTAGTGAGAAGAGACTTGGTGAACGTGTATGGATTAGCGCCGAAAGCAGATGTTGGATTCACAATCGTTGGTGGACCTAGCGGAGCTCCAGAAACTCCAGGAAATCCAGGACTTCCTGGAGTTAGTGCAGTGTTTGCAACGCTATTTCTTACTTCAGCACTAGTAGGTGGTCTGGAACCACCAAAATTGAGAGTTGCTACACCACCATCATTTGAAAAGAAGCTGTTGCCAAGCCCAAAAGAAAAGCTGGTGTTGTAATCCTGGGTGTTCAAGAGGTTAACATCAATAATCTTGACGTTAACTACCACTTGACGACGACGGATATCAAGCTGAGTCAGTTGAGCCATTGCGATCTCAATGAGTCTAGGAGGTCCAATTAAGGTAAGAGAATTGGTGCGCTCGTCTCCTAATGCCTGTAAACCTCTCAGTAATGGGCTAGAGTCTATAAAATCAGCACGTTGAGTTTCCAGTCTAGTTTCCGTGGTCGTCTGAGTTTGAGTGATAGGCGCAACTCCAGTACCCACAGCTACAGCGCTAACGCTGGTAACTTGCCGTTCGCGGTTGACGGCACTTTCTGCCCCCAAGCCAACCAAAAAATTTAGGGCGGTTCCCACCGTTACCTGATTAAGCCGCATACTACGCATAATCATGTCACGGGTTCCGTTAGGTAGTTTAGCTCCTACAAAAACTGTACGACCACTGCGATTAGCTTCTAAACCACTCAAGCGCAAGACATAATTAAACACATCTTGCACTGGCTCGTTTTCTATGTCTAAGGAGATTGTTTGAGAAGTTGCTTGTGCAGTAGCACCGGCACCTTGCTGACTTCCAGCAGCTTGCTCACCTCCCACATAAGCCAAGTTCAAACCAGCTGCACGGGCAAGCAGTGACAAAACCTCACGTACTGGCGCATCTCGCAGTACTAGGCGGGGTACACGTTCCTGAGTTCCCAAGTCAATAGAGCTAGGAGAAACATCGCTATTAGAGATGGCAATATCTCCCACTGGTGGGGCGACGGCTCTGGGTAAGAAAGGTGGAGCCTGACTCACAGGTTGACCAGGACCTGCAGCTTGTGCAGGTTGTCCGTCAATGGTGATTTCCGGGTTGGGAACGAGAACATCTGGCTTTTGACCAGGTTGGGCTGGAGTAGGAGCAGGCGGTGCTGTGGATATTGGCGCTGTTGGCGTTGGTGCTGATGCTGTAGTGCCTGCGGATGGGCTAAAGCTGAGTGTAATTCCATTTGGCGATCGCACCACGGGTTGATTGCCGGGTGCGTTGCTACTGCCAGTTACCGTCACTCGGACGCTATTGGCATCAAGCTGACTAACCTCCACCGAGGCAATTCCTGGTGCTGGGCTATCTTGACGAAAACTATTACCTTGTGGTAATCGTAATTGAGTATTGATAATATCTGCGACTAAAGCCTTGCCTCTTTTTGTCGTGAAAACTTGGGGGCGTGACCCTGAAGAAGTTTTCAAAACAACGTTAATTCCACCATTAACTTGATTTAACTGGACATTAGTAATTTGACTAACTTGTGCCCAAACTGGTTGAGTTGCCAAAAATACAAAAGCGGTAGCACCCAATATAAAACTATTACCTTGAAGGTGTTTCACACTTCATTCCTCACACTATAAAACCTTGTTTACAAATAATTTTGAGTTTCAAACCCTTAATTTTCCATAGTCCGCCTCCGCGAACTTCGGTTGTGTAGCCGCGAATTCCATTCCCCCTTGCCTTTAAATTACAAGGACGGTTAGAAACCGCATCTACACACACAAACCCCATCTCCGTGGGTTTAAAACCCTCAATTTCTCCTTAGTCCGAGGAGGCGGACTTTGCCTGTGTAGCCGCGAATTCTATTCGCCCCGACTTACGACTCTTCACTTTGTCGGGGCAGCTTTAGGTGCTGCTGCGGCTATTTCTTCAGCACTAAGTGGCATCAATACCTGTAATTGGAATGATGTATTAATCGCTGCTGGGCCTACCTGCATCGGCGTTTTATCTAATGGGGATCTTGACTCGACTGGAGCCACAGTTACTTGATAATCTTTAATTATTAACAAAGGCTGTAAACGCTCAATGTTACGAATTATCGATTGCGTTTGTTCATAAGTTCCTGTAATGTCAACATTGATAATGCTGCGTTGCAGCTTGCCATTAACCAGTAGTCCTAGACTTCCATCGATAATCGGTTCTGGTTTTTGGGAAACTGGTACGAACTTCTTAAGTTTGGCTCTTACTCCACCAAGAGAGGTTTGAGTATTGCCAGACTCAACTAAGCGGTTCAAATCCAACAGCAATGTATCCAAGGTTTTCTCATTAGCGAATAAAGCTAAAACCTGAACTTTTTCCTGCTTTGCCTGTGCTAGTTCGTCTTTAACTTTGTCAATCTGTTTGATATTGGCTTTTTTTTGCTGAATTTGCGCTTGCAGTTCCGAGCTTTTGGCTTGCTGCTGCTGATAGATTTCCCAAGTCGGCATCAGCAGGTTTAAGAACATATAACCTGCTCCCGCTAAACCAATTACTCCCACCAAAATCCCAATGATTTTTGGGGTAAAGGTAATGCCAAAGATCACGGGGGACGCTGGCGTTGCCTGATCGAATTCCCCACCATGTTCGGCAAAATTTAAATCATCACTCAGCGTCATTTTGAAATGACTCCTATTTTTTGCATACTACGAATTCGGGTAACTAACCCCACTGTGCCTTTTTTTTCCAACTCCCGGATTAATTCTGAGGCTGGAACATCGTTCATACTCGATTGAATAGTGTATTTCACTACTTGGGGTGGCTGAATTACTACACCAGAATTAGGTTGAACCACACCTGGTATTAAGGGAGCATCTACTAATGCTGTCGTGATAATTCTACTTTCTGTGGACTTCAAGAACCGAGACTGTTGTAAACTTAATAAGAAATCATTGACATCGTTAAAAGACCGAGCCAATCCGGTAATTTCTAATCCCCCGGCGGGATTGTTTGGTGGCTGACCTGCCACTACCGCAATGGGTGGGATTTGTTTGATGTTCTCAATTTGCACTGCCGCAGGGATGCGATCGCGCAAATCTTGCAGCATTGCTGACCAAGGTCGAATCTGGTCAAATACAGTAACTAAAGCTTGGGTTTCTCCTTTAATTGCGATCGTTTCAGCTTTGATTTTGTTAAGATTTCCTATTTCTGCATCTAATCTCTTGCTTTCTTGATCTAGTTGTGCTATCTGACCCTCTAATTCAACAATTTTCCCTTGCAACAACCACCAACCAACTCCCAATAAAGCTGGAAGACCTATACCTAATGCAACTCCCACATACACAGGTGTCAAATTCCCCGTAGGCAGCTTTAGAGACATTCCTCCTTTTCTCTCAGGCTTTTTCTGGTATGCTGGGCGGTCTTTAAGAAAGTTAACATCTAAGCTGTACATTCTCTTATACCTCCCGCATTCCTAGACCAAGTACAATCGCCAAGCCAGAGCGTTGTACTTGGGGATATTTGTCAGCCTCAACTTCCAAAGACAAAGCCACTATTGGATCTATCTGGGTAGTTGGCAAGCTCAATCGTTGAGTGAAGAATTCATCTAGCTGCTGGAGTCCGCCTCCTGGCCCAGCTAATAAAATCTGCGCTACCTCCAAGTTTTCACTTTGATTGAGGTAAAAATCGATAGAACGGCGCAGTTCATCTGTTAGTTCTCCCAATACTCTTAATATGGCTGCCATACCAGGATTGAGTTCGGTAACACCAGTTTTCCCGCCGTCTATGGGAGTTGGGGGAATAATCATTCCGTGTAACAGTTCCATATCTCGTGATGTAGGTAAGCTCATTGCCCTTGCTAAGGCAGTTTGCATTTGATAAGTCCCGATTGGGACTGTGCGCGAAAATTGCGGCACTCCGTTAACGATGATGGCGATTTCTGTACTATCGAACTCTATATCAACAAGTACTACTGCTTCTTGCGGCCCAAATTGTCGCAGTTGATCGCGAATAGTCCGAATCAGAGCAAAACTGTTAATTTCTAAAACATCTATTTGCAATCCTGCCTGCTCGAATGTACTTATATAGGTATCCGTGATCTCCTTGCGGGTGGCAACTAGGAGTACGTGTACTTTTTCAATACCATCCTCATCTACAAAGTAGTCAAGTTTCTGATAATCTACATCAGCTTCTTCACGAGGATAAGGTAAATACAAACCTGCTTCATGGTTTAGCACCATTTCTCGCAGTTCTTTGTCATCTAACTCCGTTGGTACTGGTATTATCCGAACGATGGAATCTCGCCCTGGTACAGCAGTGGCAACACGAGAAGTTTTGATTTTGCTCTCAGTTAGCGCCTGCTGAATTAATTGCGCCATTGCTGCGGGGTCGGTAATTTGACCATCGGTAACTATGCCTTCTGGAACTGCTACCGATGTAAAGGTTTCTAATTTCAAACCTTGGCGCTGCTTACGTAGCTGAACTACATTTACCCGTTCGGGAGCAAGTTCAATGCCGACCCCTTTATTCGATTTGCCAAACAGACTTTTGAAGTTTTTAACCACAGTTGTGCCCGCTGGACTGCTAAATTGAAGATTTAAATGATACTAAGAGACGGATTTGGTTGCTAAGTAATTTATTTAGCTTATGATCTCGACAATTCTGACTAAGCTTTTCAGACTGAGCAAGCGTAAAAATACTGGGAAAATGATTCAATTGCGAAAATTTAAACAACTTGTTGCTTTTCTACTGCTTGGTTTATTAACCAGTTGGATTGTAAGTTGCAGCACAGGTACAAAACAGACTACTTCAGGAGCGGCAACTGTTGAGTTTTGGACGATGCAACTCCAACCTCAATTTACCGACTACTTCAAAAACCTCATTGCGAATTTTGAATCGCAAAATTCAGGTATAAAGGTTAACTGGGTTGATATACCTTGGGCGGCGATGGAGAACAAAATTTTAACAGCCGTCTCAGCAAAAACGCCACCTGACGTTGTTAACCTCAATCCGAGTTTTGCTTCCCAACTTGCCGGACGAAATGCCTGGTTGGATTTGGATGGGAAAGTCTCAAACGATGTACGTTCCTCCTATCTACCGAATATCTGGAAAGCAAGCACGCTTAATGGCAAGAGTTTTGGGATTCCCTGGTATCTCACCACAAGGTTAACCATTTATAACACCGATTTATTAAAACAGGCGGGTATCAATAAACCACCTGTAACCTACGCAGAATTGGCACAAGCAGCGCAACAAATTAAAGATAAGACTGGCAAATATGCCTTTTTTGTGACTTTTGTACCGCAAGATTCCGGTGAAGTGCTGGAATCTTTTGTGCAGATGGGAGTCACTTTAATAGATGCTGAAGGGAAAGCGGCGTTTAATTCAGCACCAGGTAAGGCAGCGTTTCAGTATTGGGTAGATTTGTATAAAAAAGGGTTGCTTCCTAAAGAAGCTTTGACGCAAGGACATCGCCACGCGATCGATTTATACCAATCTGGAGAGACTGCGTTTCTAGCTTCTGGGCCAGAGTTTCTCAAAACGATCGCTAATAATGCCCCAAAAATTGCTCAAGCTTCGGGAATAGCCCCTCAAGTCACTGGTGACACCGGCAAGAAAAATGTCGCGGTGATGAACATAGTTATTCCCCGCGACACCAAACAACCAGACAGCGCTGTGAAATTTGCTTTATTTCTCACCAATGACGAAAATCAATTATCCTTTGCTAAAGTTGCAGATGTGTTACCTTCTACAGTCAAGGCATTATCTAATAGTTACTTTAAAGATGTTCCAGCTAATGCTTCAACACTAGAAAAAGCGCGAGTTATCACTGCTAAAGAACTGCAACAGGCAGAAATATTAACTCCGACTTTGAAGGATTTCAACAAGTTGCAAAAGGCAGTTTACGAGAACTTGCAAGCAGCAATGTTAGGCCAGAAGACTGTAGATAAAGCTGTAGAAGATGCGGCGCAACAGTGGGATCAAAGATAAATTCGTAATTCTATTGAGTCCGTGTGCAACTTTCTCTCAAACCTAACCCCCAACCCCTTCCCTTCAAGGGAAGGGGAGCAATAATCAAAGCCTCTCTCCCTGTGGGGGAGAGGAATGGAAGTGGGGTTCTAAGAATAAGTTGTACATCACGTTATATTGGTGGTTGCTAAAAAATCGCCTACTAAATAAAGGGAACCACACACAACGATTAAATCGTCTGTGGTTGCGGCTTCTAATGCTGTGAATAAATCTGGATGTATTTGGCGATCGCTTAATTCTGGACAAATATTATAAGCTAGGTTGGCTAATTCGTGTAGATCGGCGGAAGTTCTACCCGGCGAAGGTTCTACTGGTATTGGTACTAGAAAAAGGCGATCGCCTGCTCGCAGTAAGGCGGCTAAAATATCAGCATGATCCTTATCGGAAAACATTCCCATAACCCAGTTGATGGGCTTATGGTTTGCATCTAAGCTATCAACATAATCGCGCAGTACTTGAGCGGCGGCTGTATTATGAGCGCCATCAAGTAATAATTTATGGTTTTTCCAGGTAGTCCATTGCATTCGCCCCGGCCATTGAGTTTTTGCCATGCCGTTGATTATGGCTTCTTCAGAAATCTGCCAACCCTGCTGTTGGAGAATTTCTAAAGCAGCTAAAGCTAAAGCTGAATTAGTTAATTGAATTTGTCCCGCTAATGGCAATGGGTATTTAATTAATTTAGAATTTTGAATTGTTTGATATTCTGCCCACCCAGTGGCTATTTCACGGGCGGGTTGAGGCGTAAAAATTGGGCATTCTAATTCTAAAGCACGCGATCGCACCACTTTCTCTGCATCCGGTGGCAATGTTCCAATTACAACGGGACATCTAAATTTGAGAATACCTGCTTTTTCTCTAGCAATGTCAGCGATGGTAGAACCAAGTTGCTGCCAGTGTTCCCGGCTGATGGAAGTGATAATCGTCACCAAGGGTTCCAAGCAGACATTGGTAGCATCCAAGCGCCCTCCTAGTCCGACTTCCACCACAGCCACATCGACTTGCTGCTGGGCAAAATATAACCAAGCCGCCGCCGTAATTACTTCAAACTGAGTTGCTGATTCGTCATCAGGGCGAATAACCGCTTGGACTTGTTGGAATAATTTGCTCAATTCCTCAGAGGAAATTGGCTGTTCATTCAGACAAATACGTTCCGTCCAATCCACTAAATGGGGTGAAGTGTAGCGTCCTGTACGATAACCAGCCTCAGTAAGTACCGAGGAAAGATAGGCACAGACTGAACCTTTGCCATTAGTGCCAGCGACGTGAATTATTGGGATTTGGTGATGGGGATTGCCCAGAGTTGCCAATAGGTTGACAATGCGATCGAGTCCCATACGGACACCAAAGCGTTGCAGGGGTTGTATTACAGAATCGATATTCAAGGAAGGAGAGTAGGGGATGAGGCAATACGGTTCGGTTAAGGTACATAGCTCTTAAAGATCCCCCTTAATCCCCCTTAAAAAGGGGGAAATATAGCCATTTCTTAGCCCCTGCCTTTTTAAGGGGGGTTGGGGGGATCAAGTCTTATCCGAACCGTATTGGGGGATGAGGGAGACAAGGGGACAAGTGAGAAGGGGACAAGAGAGAATACTAAACCCAATGCCCCATGCCCTATTAATAAATTTAAGCTTCCCTATCAAAAAAGCCTTGAATTTGTCTTAAAGCCGCAGCGCCAATATTAAACACTGCCCAGCTAGCAGCAATTGCGATTGGTGCTAAAACGATCGCTATACGGTAATCGATATCCATATCTAGAACTCCTCTCTTAAGTAGAAATTAAAGTTTTGTCAACTGCTCTCATTTTTATTTTTAGCTGAAGTGGGCAATTTTTCCCATTCTATATGTAAAGAATGTTTAAATTATAGGGCATTGGGCATTGGGCATTGGTTATTTCCCTCATCTCCCTCATCCCCCTAAGCCTTACCAGCATGAACTAAGGCCAACTTTTGATAACGTTTAGCGTGTTCAATGAGTTCTGCGGCTTCAGCCTCTGTTACTTGTCGTAACACTTTGCCAGGAATCCCCACAACTAGGGAAAGAGGCGGTACATTTTTTGTCACCACTGCACCAGCACCGATAATGCTACCAGCGCCCACTCGTACCCCGTCTAAAATCACCGCGCCAATACCAATCAAACTTCCACGCTCAACGTAAGCGGAATGTACCACAGCGCGATGCCCTACGGTAACATGATCTTCTAAAATTGTCGGAAAACCAGGATCGCTATGTAGAATTGCCCCATCTTGAATATTTGTGTATTCGCCAATTTCAATGCGTTCAACATCTCCTCTAACCACTGCTCCATACCAAATGCTTACCCCTGTCGCTATATTTACCGAACCCATAACAACAGCATTGGCTGCGATGAAGGCAGCTTGAGAAAAATCGACAGATGTCCAGTAAGAAGCGGTAGACACGATAGAATATAAATGTGGTACCCAGGAACACTGGAGAAACTCCAACCTTTGAGGCTGGTTGCACAACTAGGATATCACAGTGTCAAGCCTCTACAGTGAGGAAAACACTAGTGAACAATGTTCCTGCCGCAACACCGTGTCTGTGCAGCAGTGAGCAAGTAACCCAAAGTGATGGAGCCGAAGTGTATAATCCAACCCACTGGTGCTGGTGAAGACAAAATTATGTTTGTACGCACTTCATGATGAATCCAGGTTTGCAGTACCCGATGTTTGGAGCTGAAATACAGTGTCCCCATTGTCGCCAGACTATTCCGGCGCTGACATTAACGGATACTTATTTATGTTCGCGTCATGGTGCCTTTGAAGCTAATCCTAAA
The DNA here is from genome assembly GCF_041747015.1 of Nostoc sp. Taxonomy (GTDB): domain Bacteria; phylum Cyanobacteriota; class Cyanobacteriia; order Cyanobacteriales; family Nostocaceae; genus Nostoc. Next base: position 24,183 of record NZ_JBGTFY010000322.1, on the reverse strand, counting down.
AATGGAGAGTTAATCCATTTGCAATCGGGGCGTCATTGGCGAAGGTGGAATAATGAATGGTATAGGCAGCATACTCATCCCGATGGTATTCGGTTTGAAATTCACGAAGCATTAGACAAGCTGTATACCCAAGGCTATCGAGCAACAAGAGTGATTATTGCTCGACGCTATCAAGAATTGATGACTGGCTATTTAGAACGCAGTACACCTTGGCGTTCTGGACAACAGGAAGATACCCCTGCGCGTTTGTATGGCTTACCTGTAGAGTTTAGCCTTGAAACCTCAGAAGACCCTTGTTGGGAAGTGATTAATTTTGACTTGGAAAAAGAGCCTGGTGTCCCTGTGCGCTACCCTTATTTCAGGTTGTTTGAGTAAACAGTAATTAGTGCTGAGTGCTGAGTCCTGAGTGCTGAGTCCTGAGGGAGAAGAAGTAGTAATTGCACTCAATTAAAAAGTTTTCTATCCTTAGGATTTAAGTGTAAGGTCTTACTCAGCACTCAGCACTCAGCACTCAGCACTCCTATCTTATGCACCACGCTTCTATTCGGACTGCGAATATTCATCGAGCGATCGCTTTCTACGAACACTTAGGGTTTACAATTTCAGAACGCTTTACTACAGGCTACACACTAGCTTGCTGGATGGAAGGATTGGGTGGCAGAATTGAACTGATCCAAATTCCTGAACCAAAACCAGCCCCAGATGCGTTTGCTGATGAACATTATGTAGGGTACTATCATCTCTCGTTCGATTTAACTGAGATTACACCAGATTTACCTAGCTGGTTGACAAATTTACAAGAACGTGTAGCACTAGCTGCTGAGAGTCAACCCGATGAATTACAACCGTTGAAAGTTCTTTTGGAACCGACACAACAGCAAATAGGCGATCGCATTTACGAAGTGGCTTTCATCGCCGATACTGATGGTTTACCCCTAGAATTCATCCGGGTTTTAGCAAAACTAACATAATTTAGCTTTTTTATTTTTTTATTACCTTTGTTGCTAATATATTGTTTTTTTGTATAGACCATGCTGTAAGGGTTTAGCAATGCTAAACCCTTACAACAGATGTGGTTCAAATAAATGAAAACTACGGAATTTCCAGATTGTATAAATATCCCTTGCCGTTATTAATTTTAAGCTTATGGCTAGTAGCGGTTTTTTGTTGAGCAATCAACCTGCTCATAACCAACATCCAGCCATATCTAACAAAGAAAATATCAGTCAACCTTGCTAGCAAAAAGAATAATGTCCTCAACACTGACAGAAAATGTCCGCAAGACAGTGCTGGAAAATGGTCTAACTGTCCTGACAAAGGAAGTGCATACTGCGCCAGTGGTGACGGTGCAGGTGTGGTATAAGGTTGGCTCAGGCAACGAAGAAGCGGGCGTGAATGGCATTGCCCACCAGTTGGAACACATGATGTTTAAAGGTACTCTAAATCGTCCGATTCAATTTGGACGTTTGTTTAGTGCTTTAGGTAGTGATTCCAATGCTTTTACCAGCTATGACCAAACTGCATATTACGGTACTGTGGAACGAAACAAGCTGAAAGCGCTCTTAGTGCTGGAAGCAGACAGGATGCAAAATTCCCAGATTGAACCAGAGCAATTAGCGAGTGAGAAGCGGGTAGTAATTTCCGAGTTGCAGGGTTACGAAAATAGCCCGGAATATCGCCTCAACCGTGCCGTCATGCAGGCAGTATTTCCCAATCATGCTTATGGTTTGCCTGTAGGTGGCACCAAAGCTGATGTCGAGAAATTTGAAGTTGAGCAGGTACAGAACTATTACCGCAATTTTTACAGTCCTGATAATGCCGTTTTAGTGAGTGTTGGAGATTTTCAAACTGCAAACACCCTCGAAACAATTAAAGAGGTGTTTGGCAAATTACCAAGGAGGCAGGAGATAGGAGTTATTTCTCCCTCATCTGCCTCACTCAGCACTCAGCACTCACTACTCAGCACTCCCATAGTATTACGAGAACCGGGAGCAGGGCGGCTATTACAAGTTGTGTATCCGCTACCGGATGCAAATCAACCAGATGTGCCGGCGCTAGATGTGATGGATTACATCTTGACTGAGGGACGAAATTCTAGACTTTATCAGGCATTGGTGGAATCAGGTTTAGCTAGTGAAGTGACAGCATCAGTTACCAGTTTGCGAGAATCTGGCTGGTATGAGGTGTTGGTGATGGCTGGAGCTAAACAAGATTTAAAAAAAATTGACTCAGTATTGAGTAGTGCGATCGCTAATTTAGCAGAAAAAGGCGTGACATCAGAAGAAGTTGAACGAGCCAAAACCCAATTAACAGCAGATGTAATTTTAAGTAACCGTGATATCACTTCTCAAGCAATGCGATTGGGCAATGATGAGACAACTGCTGGTGATTATCGCTACACAGACCGCTATTTGGCAGCTGTCCGTCTGGTGAAGCCGACGGATATCGTCGCTGTAATTAACAAATACTTGACAAAAGAAGCACGGACAGTAGGCTTTTTTGAACCAACTCAGAAGCAGATAATAGAGATTGGTGAGAAACCAGACTCAACCCAAACTACAGAGAATTTCTCACCTGGCGCACCTGTGCTTCTTTCTGAGGTGGTGAAGTATTTACCGCCTGTGGATTTGGCTACAGATGCCTTGCTTGCCGTCGTTGGTAAAGCCTCTCGTAGAGAAGACATCGCCCAAATGTTACCAGAGCAGTTTAAATTTACCAACGGACTGCGGATATTACTGTTATCTGATAATAGTACTCCCACCGTTACCCTGAGCGGCCACATTCAAGCTGGGACGGAATTTGATCCAGATAATCAAGCTGGATTGGCTGCTTTTGTGGCAGAGAATTTGCTAAATGGCACTAATAGTAAGGATGTCTTAACTATTGCTAAAGTCTTGGCAGAACGAGGAGCGAGTTTAGACTTTGAAGCATATAACGAAGGTGTGCATATCGAGGGTGATAGTTTAGCAAAGGATTTGCCCATACTCCTGGAGATATTAGCAGATGTTGTCAAAAATAGTACCTTTCCAGTCAAAGAGTTGGAACTGTATCGTCAACAAACTTTAACTGATTTGCAACACGAATTAGATGAGCCATCAGAAGTAGCCAAAAGAATATTTGTTCAGTCAATTTACCCGAAAAAACATCCCTTACATACCTTTCCCACAGAGGAGAGTTTACAGCAGATTCAGCGTCAGGATGTGATTGACTTCAAAGCTAAATATTATCGTCCAGATACAACAGTGTTAGCGCTGGTAGGAGATTTTGATCTAGACAAAGTGCGATCGCTGATTGAAAATAAGTTTGGTAACTGGGAAGTTAGCGGCCAAGCACCCACAGTAAAATATCCCACCGTGTCAATGCCGGAGAAAATAGTGAGTCTCAACCCAGTGTTACCAGATAAAACCCAAGCTGTGACATATATGGGTTACACAGGCATTAACCGTTATGATTATCGGTTTCATGCAGCCTTAGTATTGAATCAGATTTTGGGAGGTGATACCCTATCTAGTAGACTAGGTGCAGAAGTGCGCGATCGCCAAGGTTTGAGTTATGGAATTTATAGCTACTTCCAAGCTGGGAAGAATGCCGGGACATTTTTAATTGAGATGCAGACTAGTCCAGAAGATAGCATGAAAGCGATCGCTAGTACCCGCCAAATACTACAGCAAATTCATCAACAAGGTGTCACCGCACTAGAAGTAGAAACAGCTAAACGCACCCTGATCAGCAATTACAATGTTTCCCTGGCAAACCCAGAGGAATTAACAGATAGAATTCTGATAAATGAGGTGTATGGACTGGACAAAGTAGAATTGCACTCCTTCACTCAAAAAATCCAGAAAGTCACCCTTGCACAAGTTAATCAAGCGGCTCGTGAGTTGCTCCACCCAGATAAAATCGTGGTCGTTACTGCTGGTCCATCTGTATTAGCAGAGAAAAGTATTCGCTAATTGGAAAATGGGGACTGTGGACAAATGATAACAATTGAAGAAGAATTCAGGAGTCAGAATCGCTCTCGTGGGGGATTCAGACCCGCCACTTAATTGTTATATTATTAAATCTCCAGTTTAGTGGAAGACTTAAACCTGTTTATTCATCCACTAGTCTTACAAAATTCCATTCTGAATTCTGACTCCTGACTCCTGAATTCTGTTTTGTTAATCTAGCTCATCAGGATTTACGCCTAACTGACGCAAACGTTCTCTTAATTGTTCTGCTTTTTGTCTTGCTTGAGCCGCCTCTTGTTTAGCCATAGCCGCCTCTTGTTTAGCCGTAGCCGCCTCTTGTTTCGCCGTAGCTGCTTCTTCTGTGGGTAGTGGAATTAATTCTCCTGCTAAGGTAAACCACCTTAACCACAACTTAGCAATATCTTGAAATGACCCCTGCCATAATCCCAAACTTAAACCCAAATCTGGCATTGGTAAACGTCCCTCAGTCAAATTCATCGGTTCATAGTGACCGCCTACTAGCTGAAAAGCTTGGAGTTCATCAGTGTAGCGACTAAAAACAATATAGTAGGGAATCCGCAAAATTCGTTCATAAACTTCCCATTTGCTGGGAGGTTTAGAGTCTGCATTTTTTTTCATACCTAAATCTTCCGCTTCTGTACCTGGAGATAATAATTCCACCACCACAAAAGGATTTGCTGGTTCTTGCCAAGTTACATAACTTAAACGCAAGTCATCCCCTTTGTAGAGTTTTGATACTCCTACCACACCAAACCAATCTGGGCGCTTATACCATAAAGGATGCTGAAGATCATAGTAAAGATTAAGGTCAGCAGCGCTGTAAACTAATTCTGGATTCCAGATAGTGGGTTGAAAAGTTAAATATAAAAGTAAAGGCTGTAAAAAGTGAAAATCGTCTGGCAAACCTGGTTCCTCTGGGTTGTCACTTGGTAAATCATACATCGTTGGTAGGGTTTCCCAAGGAGGAAGGGGAGGGTCAGATTGAGGGATAAAGGGAGGAGAGGAAGTCATAAGGAGTTTAAGATGAAAGTGTGCAGCCAAAAAGAAGTTATGGCGCTTTTGATTCAAGTCCAACACATTAGGAGGAGGCGAATGTGTTATTCTATATACGTTAGCGGCTAAACTGGAAAAATCCTTCTTAGGGATTAAAATAACTTAAATATAGATATTATTTCCCAAGTAATCTAGAAAAAGCATTGATAGTTCAGCGGCAGAGCCACCAGTAATTATTAATTTCCCATGAACATTTTCAGTAACTTACTTTCTCAAACAACTCAGTCTGCACCTGCGAAAAAACAGCGCCGAGGAATTGAAATTAAATCGCCGCGTGAAATTGAAATCATGCGGCAAGCATCAATAATTGTGGCAACTGTCCTAAAAGAAATCTCCGAATTAGTAAAGCCAGGAATGACTACAGCTGATTTGGATACTTATGCAGAAAAACGCATCCGCGAAATGGGTGCAACACCAAGTTTTAAAGGATATCACGGCTTTCCAGGTTCTATCTGCTCCAGCATTAACAATGAAGCAGTACATGGTATTCCTAGTCACAAGAAAGTGATTCGGGTGGGGGATTTATTAAAAGTAGATACAGGCGCTTATTATCAAGGCTTTCATGGTGATTCTTGCATTTCAATTGCTGTCGGTGAAGTAACTAGAGAAGCTGCTAAACTGATGTGCGTAGCAGAAGAAGCTTTGTATAAGGGGATTGAACAAGTTAAGGCGGGTGCATATCTGCTTGACTTAGCTGGAGCAATTGAAGACCATGTAAAAATTAACGGTTTTAGTATAGTTGAAGAGTTCACTGGACACGGTGTCGGTCGTAACCTGCACGAAGAACCTTCAGTATTTAATTACCGTACCCGTGAGATGCCGAATGTTAAACTCCGTGCTGGGATGACGCTGGCAATTGAACCAATTTTAAATGCGGGTTCTAGACACACGCGGACGTTATCTGACCGTTGGACTGCGGTAACTGTGGATAATTCTTTGTCGGCTCAGTTTGAGCATACAGTGTTGGTGACGGAGACTGGTTATGAGATTTTGACTGACCGTTCTAAGGTGTAATTGGGCGATTTGGTTCTTTATTTTTTAACGCAAAGGTTCGCGGAGGGAACCGCATTCGCAAAGCGTCTCGCAGAGAAGGAACGCAGAGAATAAGGACTTAGGTAGAAAGTTTAGTTTTGGATTATTTGAGTGATAGCTGCATAATTAGTTTTATAAATAGGAAGCGTTTCTTTAGCCTGAATAGAGACAGAAGTATTTTCTGGAATTGTTTCTAATAAATTGATTGCCTGTTGCCATTTGTCTTTTGCTTGCTGCTTCTCTAGTACTGAATAAGGTGAATTTTGGATAAATAACTGGACTTTGGACTAAAAGGCTAGAGAAAAGCAGTCAGCAGTAACACTGACTGCCGTAAAGTCAATGAAAGTAATCGATAAATCATTGACGCGATGATCCTGACACAACTAGAAAAATTCCGCCAAGCTATCTACGATAGTTTGGGGAAGGCCAAAGATGCAGTATTTGAATTGATGGATGCAGTATTGACAAGTCCGAGCATCCCATCATTTGTAAGCTTGTCACAAAGCCCAGTATTTCGGCGGCAATGGTCGAGCATTTATGCAGCACTGCATGATAGTCGTCTACCGAAAATGTTGCTGATGAAGCTACTGGTACAAGAGGTAGTGACAGATGAACAGCCTTTTCTAGCAGGAGATCATAGCTTTTGGGCACGACCAGAAGCGAAGACACTAAAAGAAAGAACTTTTTATGGGGATAGAGGGGGGAGCATAGGCATTGGGCAAAGTTACAGTACATTAGCCTGGATACCAGAGGCGGATGGGAGTTGGGCATTGCCGTTAAAACATGAACGGATAACCAGCTTTGAAACGCCCACAAGTAAAGCCGCATTCCAACTAAAACTTGTAACCCGTGAGTTAGGAAAAAGACCACTTGCCGCTTATGACCGAGGCTACGGCAATGCCAAATTTGTCCAAGCCACGGAGAAGATTGACGCAGACCTGTTGTTGCGTTTAGCATCTAACCGATGTGTATGGGGTACACCAGGTACTTACAAAGGACGAGGCGCACCTTGTAAGCATGGTCATAAGTTTAAGCTCAATGACCCGGAAACTTGGCCCGTGGCAACTGAAACTCTAGAAGTTGAAGACCCGAAAGTTGGTCGAGTTAAAGTAATGCGTTGGAGTGGGTTTCATTTCCTTCAATCCCCAAACCGGGCAATGGAAATCATTCGCGTCGAGGTCATCAAACCAGTAGGACGTAATCGTAAATTCCAACCCTTATGGTTGGCTTGGTTGGGTCAGACAATGCCTGTATTAGAGGATCTCTGGCACAAATACCTACGCCGCTTTGCTCTAGAGCATTGGTATCGATTTGCCAAGCAGAGGTTATATTGGACACAGCCTCAATTGAGTTCTACTCGGGCGGCAGAGCGATGGAGTGACCTGATGCCCCTGCTAACTTGGCAACTCTGGTTCGCAAGAGTTGCCTGTATTGATTCCCCCTTGCCCTGGCAATCGACTCAGGATAAACTGTCTCCAGGACGTGTAGCACAAGCCTTTCCTCTAATTTTAGCCACTATTGGCACTCCTGCTCAACCCCCGAAAACTCGCGGTAAATCACCTGGGCGTGCCCAAGGGCATCAGCCACCTTCGCGTAAGCGTTATCCCACTGTCAAAAAACACGCATCTAAAAAACCTAAAACCGAAGAATCACTTAAGAACGCTGATCTAACTGCTGCTTAGTTTCTGCTTCTTTTTTAACGATTCTACTTAACTCAGCCTTTAAAAGAAGTTGGGTAACTTTTTCTTGCTTTCTATTCGTTGCTGCTAAATGCCAATTAGTCCAAACTCAAGAAATAAATTAGCTTCTATTGCTAGTTTTTGGGCTGATCCTAAGTTGGCTAAGGCTTTGTTTTCAAGAAATACTCTTTGACTAATAGCGTTATAGTTAACCCGATAGTAAGCCAATTTATTCTTTGCCTGCTGGTAAACTGATGTATTATTAGGAATACTATCTAATAAGTTTATTGCTTGATACCATTTGTTTTGTGCTTGTTGCCAGACTTTTAGAGGATGCGGTGGATTTTGAACCAGAGAAGCAGCCTCCATACCAAGTTTTTGAGCAGATTTAAAGTTGACGATGGCTCCGCCGACGTCTGGGACGATCGCACTTCCTTCTGGAGTTAAACTTAGACTGAACTGCTGTAATTGTGGACTTTGCTCTTTAATTTTCCAACCACCAAAACCCAAGATTAATAAACTTGAGGCTATAATCAAAGCCAAACGTACTATTTGTTGTGTCGAAAATTTTGGGACTATTTCTACTTTATGATTAATAACTGGTTCTTGACTACTTTCCTGTTCAATCTTTTTCAAGGCTTGTTCTGCCTGTTCACTTAAATTATTACCCTGAATAATTAAAGCAGCAATTTCTTCTTGAAAAACATCACAGTCATTAAGGATATCTGTCAATTCCTGAAATTTGCCCTCACTCGATATAATTAATTCGTGGTCATCATCTAACCACTCTAATGCAAAGCCAGATTTACCATAAAAAGCAGATACTCCTAGTATTATAGTTAATAAACTACGACTGTTTTTAATAGTATTAACAACATAATTTACCTTTTGTTGTAACTGTAATAATTCTTGTTGAGAATTACTTACTTTTTGAATTTGACGCTCTAAAATATTAGAGTCTTCAAAAACTAAGTTAATCTTTAAGCTTTCAGCAATTACCTGGAAATTGGCGGTAAGACTTAGATGATTAACATCAGAATTTAATTGGTTTACCAGCTGAATATCACTGAGTATATCAGTGGCGATCGCTTGTAAAAAATAACCCCATTCAATCCAGCAATCAATTTTTATTTGTAAATCAGTTAATGAGATTTTAGTTGCTGGGTTGCCAAACTTTTCGGTGATCGCTGGATCTACTAATCCAACACTAGGGATTGTAGCTATTCGAGGAAGTGTAGCGATCGCGGAGTTGTTAATATTCTCAAATCTCAACTCCTGAGCAATTAATTTTTTAAGATTCCGTAGTTGTTCCTGAGCATTATTGATCAGGATAATTTGTTCCATGATTTCATTAGAATCGCCAAGACTCAGTTTGAGACTCTGAATCAGTTTTGGCAGTTCACTAACAAGTATTTCTAGGTTAGCCATAAATAGCCCTTAGGCATTTGTCGAAAGTTTATGTAAAACAATTAAAATGGTTTAAGTAAGAACGTAACCGCGCCTCTTGCATCTAAGCGTCCTAGTTGATTGGCAAATCTCAGGAGCTATAGAAGGTATAGTTCCCGAAAATCCTGCTAAAGTAACAATTTCAATTTCAAAATCCCAGAGAAAGACAAAACTACCCATTCACTAACCTATGAATGAAGTTGATTTAGCATTTACCCCAGCACTAGAGTTGGCGCAATTGATTCGTCGGCGGGAAGTATCACCGCTAGAGTTGGTGGAAATATATTTAGAAAGGATTGGGCAGTTGAATCCCCAATTAGGAAGTTATTTTACGGTGATGGCAGAAGAAGCGATCGCAGATGCCAAAGCCAAAACAGAATTATTGACAACTACCTCAGAACTACCGCCATTTTTTGGTGTGCCGATTTCCATTAAAGACCTCAACGCTGTAGCAGGTGTTACCTGTACTTTTGGAAATCCGGCATTACTGAACAATATCCCTAACTATGATGATGGCGTTGTGACTCGCATTAGGCAAGCTGGATTTACTATTCTCGGTAAAACAGCCACTTCCGAATTAGGTTCATTGCCTTACAGCGAACCTACGGGTTTTCCCCCAGCCAGAAATCCGTGGAATTTAGAATACACTCCTGGAGGTTCCAGTGGTGGCGCGGCGGCGGCGGTAGCAGCAGGATTGTGTGCGATCGCTCAAGGTTCTGATGGTGGCGGTTCGATTCGGGGGCCTGCGGCTTGTTGTGGTTTGGTGGGAATCAAGCCATCAAGAGGCAGAGTGAGTAAAGCACCCGTAGGCGAACGTCTGGCTGGAATTGCCGCCAACGGACCGATCGCCCGGACTGTGGCTGATGCTGCTGCTCTTTTGGATGCTATATCTGGTTATGTCACAGGCGATCCTTATTGGTTGCCAGATCCCGAACCATCATTTCTCGCCGCTACTCAAACAAAACTCGGTGCTTTGCGAATTGCTTTTGACACGAGCATTTTTCCTTTGGGAGAAGCTGATACCAATTGTCAGCAGGGTGTCCGACAAACAGTCCAGTTATTAGAAGAACTCGGTCATCAAGTTGAACAGAAATCCCCAGATTTCAGTGGTTTAATTGAACCATTTCAAATCGTTTGGCAAGCTGGGGTAGCTGCGTCAGGACTTCCTGTTGAAGCCTTACAACCTGTGAATCGCTGGCTATTTGCACGTACAGGTTCTGTTGTTGAGTATATGCAAGCAGTTTCCCAAATGCAGATAGTAGCACGGCAGATTGTGGCGTTTTTCGATACCGTGGATGTGCTGGTATTGCCAGTTTATCTACATTCACCTATCCGCGTTGGGGAATGGGCTTCTCTAAGTCCAGAAGAGACATTCCAAAATATTATTCAATGGGTTGCCCCTTGTCCGCCTGCTAATGCAACTGGACAACCAGCGATCGCAATTCCTGTAGGTTTTGATAGTAATGGTTTACCCATCAGTGTACAGCTAATTGGCAAACCTGCCGCTGAAGCCACACTCATCAGCCTAGCAGCACAATTAGAAGCGGCTAACCCTTGGATTGGGCATCGGCCAGCCTTGGCAACATAATTCTATGGTTTATTTACGATTTTCTATTTTCAGTGGAACTCTTGCTGTTTCTTGCTCATTGAAAATCTGATTTAAATTGGAAGTTTTTCCTGTCGATGATAGATTCTTAAACAGGAGCTTTAGTGTTCGAGTAATAGTTTTAAGGATTTTCATTTTGCTGGCAGTGGGCTTTTGATCGTATCTTAAAACCATTGGGATTTCTACGATTTTTGGTTTGAGGACTTTGGCTTTCAGCAGTAAATCTATCATGCAAGCAAATCCACTTTCGGTAAATAAACTGTCCCCATAATGCCTATCCAGTTTACTGATGAAAGTACGGTTATACAGCCTGTAACCACAAGTGTAGTCTCTGACACCTGGTAGATGGGCTGCAATTCTAAAAAGCCAGCTGGCTCCGTAACTCATTATCTCTCTAAATTTTGATAAACCTATGACTTTAGAGCCTTTTCGATATCTGGATGCGATCGCAATATCATAGCTACCAGCTATCATGGTGTCATACATTTTTATTAACAATTCTGGTGGTTGAGTATTGTCGCAATCCATCGCAGCTAAAAAATCGCCTTCTTTAGAAATTTCTAAGAAAGTCGTGAAACCTGTTTTAATTGCTTGACCTAAACCAGCATTTTTGGGATGTTGTACTAATTTCAGCAATATACCCAGTGATTGAGATTCATCTATTGCAGTCTGTGCAGTTGCATCACGACTGCCATCATCAACAAGAATCAATTTTATCTCCATATTAGAGATTTGCTGCAATGTCTGAAACTTTTTGAACAAGGGGCGAATTGATTCTTGTTCGTTGTATGCGGGTAAAAGAACAAAAAGACTCATAAAAACCTCGTGTTATTTTTAAAATACCATTACTTAAATTTCAAGAATTCAGTAATGTTGATTTATTAAGAAATTCATCGACGTGTCGCACGACTGCGTTGTTGTTGACGCTATCATTGACCAACTGCGAGGTATTAACGACGAAAAAATCATCGTTTTCAGTACTTACTTTTGGAACAAGATTTGAATAGTCTAAAACTTGTAGTGGCTGTACTTTAATAGCTCGATTAATGTGTGCTGCGACAATATCATCTGCTTTGAGTTCTGGGAACATCAAACGTATCCCCTGGAAAAATACTTGGCGCAATTCATCATCTGGCTGTTTTAACAGCGGGTCAGTAGAAAGTATATATTTTGGTAAGAATGTCATGTGATATCCTGCTGTCTCTTCCAAAGAAACTAGGTTGCTCATACCGATGACTCCGGTAAAAGGAATATTTCTATCGGCAATATTTACTACGTAATAAGGAACCAGAGCCTTGCGAGTAATAAGTACCATGCAGATTACACCTAAATACTCTACTGTCTCACGAGTATTGGAAACTTTTACCAGTTCATTAGCAACAATCTGTTGCAGGATATTAACTGGCCCAGTAAAAATAACTTTATCAAAATGTTCTTTTTTTCCCTGATATTCTACCCACATTCCACCCTCTGGATTAGGTGCGATATATTTCACCTCAATACCTGTGTGGATATGACCTCCAGCCGCGTAAATTAATTTTTCTAAATGGTCAAAAACAGTTTTGTAACCACCAGAGACATAACCAAGTTGCTCTTTATTTAATGAAGAATCGCGCGCTGAAAACAGTCGTTTGATATAAGCCCAGATGAAGACAGATGAGATTCGCTTATAGTTCTCTCCTAACTTGGATAGAAGCAAAGGTTTCCAAAGCTTTTCGTATGTATTTTTACCACCAAGTTTCAATAGCCAATCTTCAACTAAAATTTTCTCCAAGCGCCGCCAGTTACTAAGACGGGAACCATACAGTAGAGTAAAAGCTAATCTGATTTTACCTATAAGTCCAAACAGAGGAAAGCGCAAAAATTCTATAGTGTTACTGATAGAATAAAATTTTTGATTGTCGTAGAACCCTGTTAGACTTCGATGCCAACGCAGTTTATCTCCAAGGCCAATATCTCTAATAAAATTTATCAAGTGGGTATCAGAAGGTAGGATAACGTGATAGAAACGATCCCAGGTAAATAACCCATAATCATGATAGGTAGTTAATCCACCGAGTTGTTTGTTGCTATCGAAGATAGTTACTGTGTGTCCTTGATGTGAAAGACGTTGTGCTAACACTAGCCCAGTTATGCCTCCGCCAATAATGCCTATATTCATAAATTAAATTTGGATTACTATTAAAGATATTTTTGAGATTTATATTCAGATGTCGTTAATATCAATTAACCTCTATAATTAGCTATTAGTTTACAACAAGAACTACGCCAGTTATAATTACGGAAATTCCTAACCACTGGCTAAATCTAACCTCCTCTTTTAAAAGACAGTGAGAAGCAATCGGTACAAGCGCATACATTAATCCTAGAACTGGAAATGCTTGACTCAGAGGAATTATCCGCAATACATAAAGCCACAATATAGTCATAAATGTATAGCAGATAAACCAAATCAGAAAATAACGAGACAATAACAGATTTCGGATAGATGCGCTTGCTCCTTTAGTCGGACTAGAAATGTGAAGTCCATATTTTAGTGACAGGTTAGCTATTGTTCCCAATAAAACTACAAGTATTAAAAGTAGCCAAGTAATGATGTTCATTTGTAAATACTTTTTGTAGAATTTACTCTAGAAAATTTATCGAAACAGAATTCAGGAGTCAGAAAACAGATAAGAATTCTGTACGAGTGGCGGATAGCGTAGCGGTAGCGAGTCGTGGGTCTGAGTTCCCCGACTGATTCATTCTGACTTCTGAATTTTTCTTCAAATAGACTTTTTCAGTGGAATAACCACCAAAAGAACACCTAAAAAAATAGTCATAACTCCTGCTATTCGAGTTAGTGTAATCACTTCATGAAAAAAGTAGTATGAACCGAAAAGTATCCCGACGTAGTTTAAGCTAGTTAGTGGATAAGCAATACTCAATTTTACAGATCGCAAAGCCAATATCCAATTTGCTATTCCTAAGCAGTAAACACTAACAGATAACACTAATTGTTGAATAAATGCCCAAGTAAATAGTCCCTCATTTGTATTGCTCATGGTATGCTTCATCAGCAATTGACCAGAAATACTAAATAAAATACTAACAAATAGGATGATATAAGGAATTATTTGAAAACTTGAAAATTGCGACACAGATTTCATTGTACATTTACCTCAATCGAAGTAGCAGGTATGAACCGGACAGTAAACAGCCTGCCGTTTTAAATGTTTCGGATTTCGGTCACACCTCTGTGAATTACACAAATATTTGGTGTCAGCTAGTTATGCTTCAAGATCAATTTAGTAGTGCGATCGCAATATCCAAGTTACACAGGATGCAGAGTATATGAAAAATTGAGGGCTTTGCGACAAATTTACCTATGACAAAGCTTATTTAGCAATGTGCGATCACTAAACTCATATTTGACCCCATATTTAACGGAGGAGTCTACAGGTTTCTAAAGAACTTTATTGAATGTCAAAATTGAGTTGTTAACGACTCTAACCGCTAATTCAAATTAGTCTCGGCTGAGAAACCGAGAGTTTATGCTGATTGAATGGGATTCCAGATATTTTTGCATTAATAATATTTAGCTTTACTTGATTGTGTTTTATTACACGTAATTTTATCAAGAATTTTCTTTAAAGATTTATTGTTACATGTAATCAGTTACTAGAATACCACGATAAAAGCACGTTACAAATTTATCGTCATACTTCATCAAAAATTTATCTACCGAAAATATACTTAAACAAAAACTTCATAAAATCGAAACTGTGAAAAATTTTAAGTCGTCTAGGGTAGACACTGGCCAATGTCACTCTTCTCACCCCGCAAACCCTAGTTATTAGGAAGTATTCCATTAAGATCATACCCACACGCAAAGATTTACCCTAAAAAAAGTATCAAGTTCTATTTTTAGGGTATACCTGGGTTAACTCTCTGATAATTTACAGCAGTTTAAAGTTGAGAAAATTAGTTAATGGTAGTTGATATCATTTAGTTTCTCTAGGTTATTTTCCTGTAGCTTGAGTTTATTTGGACTCATTTTCCTGCAAAAGTCTGTTAGTAATGATGAAGACAATGATTAACAATCCAAGCTGAAGCTGCCAGGGTGCTAACACTAAACTTACAATCAAGCTAATAGCTGCAAATACACCCGCGATATATGCAATTTCATCAGTACCCTTTTTAAATAAGTAGCCAGTGAATAAAGCAGTACACAATGGTATCAAGAAAAACAAAGGCATTTTACTCACCTCCAAACTAAAAGTTGTAGTGTCTATGAAATAAATTGAAATTGTTTTTGGAATTGTGGCTAATTCTACTACCAATAAGGTTTTAGCTACAACACTCGATCGAAATAAATATTATGAAAAGTCAAGATTACGCAATCTTATATCTTACGCCAGTTGCCACCGTGCTTTAAGTCTTTTGGTGCGTGTCTACAAGTCGAAAAACGCACCAGCTAGGCCATGCATTATATTCTTCCTCTACTGCTTGTCTTATTGTTCTTCGGCAGTATAAGTATAAAATTGATCAAAAGCTCCCACAGTTTCAAATTTGTAAGAAGGTATCCAAGAATTTATTTTTAAATCTGTACGGTAAACACTAAAAATAATGTAATTTTGTCTTTCTGTAGTCCTGGCAATAATTTCTTGGATTTGCGGGTTAGCCGAGTCAACCAACTGATCACAATTAAAACGGATTAAATTTTCTATAAGATTGGTGGTTTTTTTGCATACATCGGTTTTTAAGTATTTTGTCAGCCGTTGCACTGCATATTCTTCATATTCAACCTGACTGGGATTAGTCTTCGCCATTGTCACACCCAAGGCGGCGAGTCCTGCTGCTGCTCCAGTATATGCAATGATGGTTAAGGGTTTCATGTTTGCCAAGTAAAATTCATTGTAATCCTTAGATTCCAGAGACTCTAAATCAACTGAGTCCGTTCCTTGAATAAAAACTCTTGATCGCTTGCCAAATAATTGCTATAATTCAAATTGTTGAATGGCGAGCGTAGCCAAGTGGTTAAGGCAGTGGTTTGTGGTACCACCATTCGTGGGTTCAATTCCCATCGTTCGCCCTAGATAATTTCATATTAATACCTATACTCTTGTAGAAGGTGGATTGTGGTTATAAACATTCATAACCATTGCTTTAGCAAGGATCTGCCATCTACGAGTTTATGATCTGGACGACTGACAAATAAAAAATACCGAACTACTTTTTGTGGGATGAGCAAGATGCCCACCCTACAAGGTAGAGAAGTCGGGAATCTGAGCGTTAAAAGTTTTTAAATAAAAATTGTATTCCTTTAGTTAGAACCAAAAATACTGAGTTATAGATACTTTAAGTAAAGTAGAACATGATTTAAGTGCCTGCTGAAAAGTTGATACTTGTAGGTACACAGATAAATATAATTTATCTGTGTTATTTCGTGTTCATATGTGGTCTAAGAAAAGGTGAAGGTTTATTTGTCTCGCCTTGAAAGTCAACAATACAAACATCGTCATCTAGTGGAGTTGCCATGTCTGAATTGCTCCAAGCAGTCTTAGATAGTGAAGAAAGAAGTGATTTGCGTTCCTTCATTAGTGAATTACGCCAACAAGAAAAGAAATACTTGCTACGGAACGACATACTCAATGTATATAGTGAGTATTGCTCAAAGTCCCAGAAACCTGAGGCTTTTTACACTTCCTCTGAGTTGGGCAAACTTATTTACTATACTCAGGAAATTATTCAGGAGGACTCAAGCTTATGTTTTATCATTCGTTCTAAGATTGCCAGTCAAGAAGTTTATTGGTTGACATCAGACTTGAGCATTGAGCCGATGACGGTGCAGGATTTACTCGATTTGCGCGATCGCTTGGTGAACAAATTTCATCCTAACGAGGGCGGCCTGCTAGAATTGGATTTCGGCCCGTTTTATGACTACACCCCAGTTATCCGCGACCCCAAAAATATTGGCAAGGGAGTACAATTTCTCAACCGCTATTTATCCAGCCAACTATTTCAAGACTCTAAACAATTGCTGGAAAGCTTGTTTAGTTTCTTGCGCCTGCATCAATACAACGGTGTCCAGCTGCTAATTAACGATCGCATTCAATCACAGCAGCAACTTTCCGAGCAAGTTAAGAAAGCTATAGCTTTTGTTAACAATCGCCCCAATGATGAACCCTACGAACAATTCCGGTTCCAATTGCAAACAATGGGTTTTGAACCAGGATGGGGTAACCTTGTCGGGCGCGTGCAGGAAACCTTAAATATTCTTGATGAATTGATTGATTCTCCTGATCCTCAGACTTTAGAAGCCTTCATTTCTCGCATCCCGATGATTTTTAAAATCGTCTTGGTGTCACCTCACGGTTGGTTTGGGCAAGAGGGAGTTTTGGGGCGTCCTGATACTGGCGGTCAGGTGGTTTATGTCCTTGATCAGGCAAAAAGTTTAGAAAAGCAGCTACAAGAGGATGTCCTGCTAGCTGGTTTAGAGGGATTGAATGTCCAGCCAAAGGTGATTATTCTCACCCGCTTAATTCCCAATAGTGATGGCACTCTGTGTAATCAACGACTAGAAAAAGTCCACGGTACTGAAAATGCCTGGATTTTGCGAGTACCTCTGCGAGAATTTAATCCCAAGATGACTCAAAACTGGATTTCTCGGTTTGAGTTTTGGCCTTATTTAGAAACCTACGCCATAGACTCAGAAAGAGAACTGCGGGCTGAATTTCAGGGCAGACCTGACTTAATAGTTGGTAACTATTCTGATGGGAACTTGGTAGCATTTTTGCTCGCACGGCGTTTGAAAGTTACTCAATGCAATGTCGCCCACGCTTTAGAAAAATCTAAATACTTGTTCAGTAACCTCTACTGGCAAGATTTAGAAGATAAATATCATTTTTCCTTACAATTTACGGCTGATTTACTAGCAATGAATGCTGCCAATTTTATCATTAGCAGCACCTACCAGGAAATTGTGGGGACACCGGATAGTGTAGGACAGTATGAGTCTTATAAATGCTTTACTATGCCGGAGTTGTATCATGTAACGAACGGGATTGAATTATTTAGTCCTAAATTTAATGTTGTACCGCCTGGAGTAAACGAGAATTACTATTTTCCTTATTCGCAGACTCAAGACCGAGTGGAGAGCGATCGCCAACGCCTTGCAGAAATACTCTTTACCCTGGAAGACCCTACCCAAATCTTTGGCAAATTCGACGATCCTAGCAAGCGTCCTCTCTTCTCAATGGCACGTCTTGACCGGATCAAAAACCTCACAGGTTTAGCTGAATGCTTCGGTGAAAGTAAAGAATTACAAGAACATTGCAACTTAATTTTGGTAGGGGGTAAGTTGCGTGTAGAAGAATCAGGTGACAATGAAGAGCGCGACGAAATTATCAAACTCTACCAAATAATTGACAAGTACAATCTCCACGGTAAGATTCGTTGGCTGGGTGTACGCCTGTCTAAAACTGATTCTGGTGAAATTTACCGAGTGATTGCCGATCATCAGGGAATTTTTGTACAACCAGCTTTATTTGAAGCTTTTGGTTTGACAATTTTAGAAGCAATGGTTTCAGGATTACCGACTTTTGCCACACAGTTTGGTGGCCCACTGGAGATTATTCAAGATAAGGTTAATGGCTTTTACATTAACCCAACGAATTTAGACGAGACAGCCGCAAAAATTGTGGAGTTTATCATTAAATGCCAACAAAATCCTAGCTCTTGGAATGAAATCTCTCAACAAGGTATTGACCGAGTTCACAGCACTTATACTTGGAAAATTCACACTACCAAGCTGTTATCATTAGCACGGATTTATGGCTTCTGGAACTTTACATCGAAAGACAATCGGGAAGATTTGTTGCGTTATATTGAGGCTTTGTTCTATTTAATTTACAAGCCAAGAGCGCAACAGCTATTAGAGCAGCACAAGTACCGTTAGTTATTACTTAGTCATTTGTTACTAGCTAAGGACAAATGACTAGGTAATAACTAAATTGTCAATGTATGCCAAGTTCGTTGACCAACTATTCCATCCACTGCTAAATTCTGCTGGTTTTGAAAGGCTTTGACAGCAGTCTCTGTCAGCGCCCCAAAAATCCCATCCACTTTAACGGCATAACCGTTAGACACTAACAGCCGTTGTAAAGCTCTCACACCAACCCCAGAGCTACCGAAATAGAGAGTCGGTAGAGGTTGGCTACTAAACTTCAGGAACTTTCCTGTAGCCTCTACACGGCTTTTACCCCTGGATTGAGAATACTTCTTAGACTCACCTAAGCCAGAAGAAGCTAGGAACTGATTATTTTTGCTGATTTTTTTAAGTATATCTTCTTTCTCTAGTGCGATCGCTGAGGGAAAAGCCTGGGAAGTTCCATCTGTCTGCATGAATTCAGGTGGTGTGACTTGGACAGTTATCTCTAACTGACTCTGTATTGACTGGTTTACGTCATTTTCCAGCTGAAATAATTGCTGTTCCGGCAAATTGGAACTAGATGCTTGTCTTGTTATTAACACGCTTGTCATCATCAGGCCAATTTCTGTCATTGTAGTTCATTTCACTTAAACCAATATTTCTTTTAACAGACAATAGTACTGCTGTCCAGGATAGGCATACTGACCAAATAAAAAATCGGCGTTGGTGATTGCGGTATGTTCATACCTTATTATGCAACGCCAAAATCCTTTTTTGCGCCTTTGCGTAAAATGAAAATCATCTCTACAACAAACCTTGTTTTTTCAACTTAGCTAGTGCATCTTCAGCAGCAGCTTTCTCTGCATCTTTCTTATTGCGTCCCTTACCTTCGCCGTAAATTTTTTCATCTACCAATACTTTTGCGATGAATTCTGGCGCGTGAGAAGGGCCTCCTATATGTTCTGTAAAATATTTGGGAGGAGTTGGCGTAACATTGCGTTGTACCCATTCTTGAAAGCGATTTTTTGAGTCTACATTAGAGCGAGACACAATTATATGCTTAGGATCTACAGAATCAAATAGTGGTTCTATAATTGCCCGAACTGCTTCAATATTAGAATCATTATCCAAATAGTAAGCAGCAAGCACTGCTTCAAAGGTGCTACTGAGCAAATTAGGATTTTGGTAGCCTCCATCTCGAATTGCACCTTTTCCTAACCGCATCCTAAAGTCTAAACCTACCTCCTCGGCAAACTTTGCCAATTGCTTTTCATCTACCAGCGCCGAACGCCGCCGGGTTAATTCATCTTCTCCCATCTCTGCGTGACAACTATATAGATAGTCGCCACTTAAGAAATTCAGCAAAGCATCACCGAGAAACTCTAGGCGTTCATTGTGTTCGCCTTCTCCGGGATTTTCATGGACATAAGAACGGTGGGTAAGCGCACGACGCAGAAGTTTTTCATCATGGAATATTAGAAGCTTGTGCATTTTTATTTTGTGTCTTGTTGCTGAAATTGACTGTTGGGAAATTGTACAAGTGCTATTGTCTTTAGACATGAAAAAACCGCAAATCGCGGTATCTTGGTAAAACCCAGCTTTCTAATCAACTAGGTTTTTCAAAGCTATTTTAGGCTGCTAGTTTGTCTAACTCAATTAAAAACAATTCCTGATTTTGCTTTTGGACTTTACCATCCCTGACAGCAGCATCAATAAACTGACTAAAGTTTTTAAATTTCTTGCCATCAGTCGTAGAAATAGATGAGCATCCATAATAGTTAGCACAACGTTGACGCATCAATCTATCAATGCGACTAAATACGGTAGGCTTACCTTGGCTTAAAGCAGTGTCGATAGCTTCAATTAGATACTTTCTAGCCTCATTGTAATTAATTTGAGACACAACGGAAATAATTTGAGGCTGATTTTTATCGCTAATTAATTGGGATAAATCGTCTAAAAAGTAAAATTCATCAGCTAATTCTTTAAGCTTTTGTTTTACATTACCTATTTGAGCAAGGATGATAGCTTGTTTCCCCAATTTTTGCAGATTGTGAACTAATTTTACAAAGTCTCCATCTCCTGATATGAGCATAATTTTATCTGGAGACATATTACTGTGAAGTTCCTCTAAGCAGTCGGCTATTAATTGGTTATCTGCACTATTTTTTAAAGGACAGGGAACATCAAGACAGTTAAAACCAAGATTGTCTAAATCATCTTTTACAGCAGCTTGATCTTCACGTTGTGAATT
Organism: Nostoc sp.; assembly: GCF_041747015.1. GTDB lineage: Bacteria > Cyanobacteriota > Cyanobacteriia > Cyanobacteriales > Nostocaceae > Nostoc. Next base: position 3,230 of record NZ_JBGTFY010000322.1, on the reverse strand, counting down.
GTAGTAGATATTTTTGCTAATTACACGCCCTTTAGATTTGGCTAAATCCAGCAATGATTTAGCCTGAGATGGACTTAATTTAGCGTTTTGATAATCCCAATAAATGGAAACTAGAGGTAGCTGCTGGCTTGTTTGCTTTTTTTTGGAAGATTGATTAGCGTGTAGCATTGTAATATATCCAGTATTCTTTAGTAAACTGGACAGCTTCAACAAATTACACATCTAGCAGTAGCAGAACTTTATACGACGAATTTGTACTCAAAAAGTACTTTCGTGCAATAAAGCTCTCTACCACTAACATCGCTTTCGTTTGGTTTAAGTCTCAGCCGTAGAATTCCTGGCTTCCCACCAAGTTTTGCGTCATCCTTTCCCCTGAACATTTATCCCAACATCTTGTCTTCCCCTTGAAAGTCTAGTCAATCAATTGACTTGATATTGAGCTGAATATTCAGCCGAAGGGATGACACTGAAGCTCGGCAGGAAACTAGGAATTCTGCTGCTGAGACAACACCAAAAACCTGCGCTTTATAGTGTGGTTATTGATTCTGTCTTATATACATAATCGCATGACTGAATCTTGAATGTCAATATAGTTTTTATGAAGATTTGTAGAAGCGTAGAGGCTTGTCGTAAGGCATCGCCTAATATCCATCAACCTTAACAATCATCTATGGTATTCTTTCAAAACCAGCATTTAATTTATTTAGTTAATAAATAAATTATGGCTTATTTTGCGCGATCGCACTATACAAAATACCTAAAATTTTCTTAATATCCTTAATATAATATTCACTTAAATCAATCGAAACTATATTGCTTTCAAGTTTGAGAAATTGCCATATCGTACCGATAGTAACAGCACCGTATATAGCCTTGATTTGATTTCCACCTCTCTCGTTAAATAACTGGGCAGCTACCATTTCGGCAATACATTGTGCTAAACCAGACCTCAAATTCTCATTTTTATTTTCTACTAGGACAATCACCGGAGTACGCACAAGCAACTGCTCCGAAGAAAGACTCAAAATAAAATCACAAAATCCGTTTAATCCTCGCTGGCTATCAACAGTAAAATCAACTCCAGAAAACAAACTTATTTCATAATTAAATTTCCGTCTAATTTCTAACAAAATTGGACTAATTATCATTTCGCTTCGAGCTTTTTCTGAACTTATAGCTACTGCTAAATCAACATTTTCTTTAAGTAGAGTAGATAATAAATCACTACATTCTTGCTCCTGTACATTTGCAAATAGTCCCGATGACTCGTGGATAACTAAACCAAAAAAATCAATAACTTCAATAAGTTTGAAATCACTATAAGCCATAAAAATTACTCCTTGGTCTTAGAGGTTGTTTGAAAAGCCCTGGCGACTAGAAGTTGCGGCTACACAGACAAAACCCACACTTCTCTACGAGAGGCTGCGCCAACGACAAGCTCAGTGACCGCCTCCGTGGATTAAGAACCTTTATTTTGTACTAGTCCACGGAGGTGGACTTCTCTGCAAGACGCTGTTCGCGTTCGTTTGTGTAGTTGCGTTCGCGTCAGCGTGCCGGAGGCTCTATTCTATTCGCCCAATACTTCCCTAATACTTTACTTGGGCGGAAACACCCTAGCTAAATCAAGAGATAAATCAGGAGAATAGGGAAAATTTATTACCTGATTTGATAAGAATATTCGCTTATTTAAATAACCATATTTACCTTTATTATCCTGATATGGTTCACTGTAGCTTTCCAAATAATTATCGAATAAATTAAATATCCAATAATCAGTAATACCTGCTTGAGCATAGAGAGGAATTTTCACATCTTGGTCATAGCCCAAAGAAGAATCTGAAACTTCCATCACCAATAAGATATCAGCGGGTTTAGGGTGAGCCGACAGATAATTATCATCTCGGTTTTGAAGAATAGCAAAATCCGGTTCAGGTTCACTATTAGGTGGCAACGTAATCGGAGCTTGAGATTGCAAAGTTGCCCGATCACCTACAAGTTTTGGAAGTTCCCGCAACAAGTTTCGCAAACAAGTTTCATGGGCTGTACCTTTGGCTGCCATTTCAATAATTTCCCCGTTGATTAATTCAATGTGGTCATCTTCATGGAAAAAGCCAAATTCTCCAAGCCTGTGGTATTCATCCAGTGTGAAGCGTTTAGCCTGAGCAATACTCATAACCTTACCTTTTTATGATTGCCATAATACTTATTCTAAATGTGTCAGAAATTGGTATGCTAAAGGCCAAGACTCGCTATGAAAGCTAACCATGCCTGCGCCTACTATCAACTCCACGATCACTGCCTTTCCCTTGAGTGCCGTAGTCGGTCAAGAAGCAATTAAATTAGCCTTGCTGTTAGCCGCAGTTGATCCTGGTTTGGGGGGAGTGGCGATCGCAGGTCGTCGCGGTACGGCAAAATCAGTGATGGCTCGTGCTATCCACGCTCTACTACCGCCCATTGAAGTTGTCAAAGGCTCAATCAGTAATTGTGACCCCAACCACCCAGAAGAATGGGATGATCAACTGTTGGCGGAGTACGGAGATAAAGACATTCAAGATGTTCCCATCGAAATTATCAGAGCGCCTTTTTTGCAAATTCCTCTAGGTATCACCGAAGACCGACTCCTCGGCTCTGTAGATGTTGAAAAGTCGGTAAAAGAAGGTGATACCATTTTTCAACCCGGTTTACTCGCTACAGCTAACCGGGGTGTACTGTACGTAGATGAAATTAATTTATTAGATGACCAAATATCAAATCAGCTTCTAACAGTATTATCTGACGGACGCAACCAAATTGAACGGGAAGGGATTAGTTTTCAGCATCCGTGTAAATCCTTATTTATTGCCACCTACAACCCAGAAGAAGGCGGATTAAGGGAGCATTTACTAGATAGAATTGCGATCGCCCTCTCTGCTGACGGTGTACTCGGCTTAGATCAAAGAGTAGCAGCAGTTGAAGTTGCGATCGCCTATTCTCAATCTCCTCAAGACTTCCTCAAGCAGTATAACGAAGACTTGGACTCCCTCAAAACCCAAATCATCTTGGCGCGGGAATGGTTGAAAGAAGTAATCATCACCCATGAACAAATTGCCTACTTAGTGGATGAGGCTATACGCGGCGGAGTTCAGGGACATCGCGCTGAGTTATTCGCCACGCGGGTTGCCAAAGCGGCGGCGGCTTTGGAGGGACGAACAACAGTAAATGCTGAAGATTTGCGCCGTGCGGTGGAACTG